>SVSW01000001.1 GCA_015064095.1 Oscillospiraceae bacterium
GTATCAATGCCGGTGGGGAGGAGCACGGCATGAATATCGAGCATCTCCCCACCGGCATTGATACGATGAGCCTCATCGTTCACACCGAGGAGCTTGACCGCTGCCGTGAAAAGCTCGTCAATTCCCTTACCCGTCTTTTAAAGCCCACTACCTTGACGATCGAGGACGGGCTTGCACTTGTTGCGATAGTCGGCCGCGGAATGGTCAACGCCAAGGGTACGGCAGCCCGTATATTCAAATCCGTTTCAGATGCAGGGATCAATATACGCATGATCGACCAGGGCTCAAGCGAGCTTAATATCATCATCGGTATCGACGAAAAGGACTATATCAAAGCCGTTCGCGCAATATATTCCGAATTCTGCGGTAAATAAATTTATAAAAACCCCTTGACAAAACATATGTTTTGTTGTAAAATCGTTTTATATTTTAAAAAGCGATACGGGAATAAGTAACCGCCTGTGTGTTGCAGAGAGAGACCGTTTTGGTGCGAGGTCTTACACATAAGCTGTGAAAACTCCTCCCGCAGGGCACACGCCCTCGCTTGCCGAAGAAAATCTCACGATAAGTAGACCGGCACGTACCCCGCGTTAAGGGTTCGAGAGCATATGCGGTGTTGGCCGCGTATGAACCCGGGTGGTACCGCGAAAATGTTTTTTCGTCCCGAGGGCATAGCCCTCGGGACTTTTTTCTTTTGGAAAGGAACCGAAATATGGATTTCATCAACATGACGATCGGCGATTGGATGGACAAAGTCGCCGCCGAAAACCCCGACCATCCTGCAGTCATTTTCACCCACGATTTTGACTACACGCGAACCTACAAGGAATTTAATGACGAGGCGCACACGATCGCCAAAGCCTTCCTCAAAATGGGAATTAAAAAGGGCGACCACGTTGCGATCTGGGCAACGAACTACCCCCAGTGGCAGCTCACGCTCTTTGCCTGCGCGAAGATCGGTGCAGTGCTCGTAACAGTAAATACAGGATATAAGATCCACGAGGCAGAATACCTCTTAAAGCAATCCGATACGAAAATGCTCGTTATGTGCGACGGATTTAAGGATACGAGCTACGTTGAGATCATGAACCGCCTTTGCCCGAATATCGAAGATCGCGCAAATATCGAATCAAAGCGTTTGCCCGTGCTGAAGAAGATCGTTACGATCGACGAGGAAACGCATGAGGGTATGTATAACTGGCGCGAGCTTTACGATATGAGCCGCGATATAACCGACGAGGAATATGCCGAAGCCAGAAAGGGTCAAAGCCCTCACGATGTCATCAATATGCAGTACACATCGGGCACCACGGGATTCCCGAAGGGCGTTATGCTGACGCATTATAATATTTTGAACAACGGAAAAACCATAGGCGACCGCATGAAATTCACAAAGAACGACCGCCTTTGCATCACAGTACCGCTTTACCACTGCTTTGGTCTTGTGCTTGCGACCATGGCGAGCATCACGCACGCAACGACTATGGTCCCCGTTAAATATTACAGCCCGATAAAAGTGCTTGAGGCTTTGCAAAACGCAAAATGCACTGCCGTTCACGGTGTGCCGACGATGTTTATTGCGATGCTTGAGCACCCGCGCTTCAAGGAATTCAAATTTTATCTGCGCACCGGCATCATGGCAGGCTCGCCCTGCCCCATCAAGGTCATGCAACAGGTCGTTGACGATATGGGCATGAAGGAGATCACGATCGTTTACGGTCAGACCGAGGCATCACCCGGCTGCACGCAGACAACGACGGACGACACCCTTGAGCGTCGTGTCAGCACTGTCGGCCGTTCCTTCCCCGGCGTTGAAACGAAAATTATCGATCCCGAGACGGGCGAAACGCTCGGACCCGGTCAGGTCGGTGAGTTCTGCGCACGCGGATACAATGTTATGAAGGGATATTACAAAATGCCCGAGGCGACCGCCCAAGCGATCGACAGCGAGGGCTGGCTCCATACGGGTGACCTTGCAACCGTTGACGAGGAGGGCTATTATAAGATCACCGGCCGTATCAAGGACATGATAATTCGCGGCGGCGAGAATATTTACCCGAAGGAGATCGAGGATTTCATATACACTCACCCGAAGGTGAGCGACGTTCAGGTCGTCGGCGTGCCGAGCAAGGCATACGGCGAGGAGATCATGGCTTTCGTTATCCCGAAGGAGGGTGAGGACTTGACAGAGAAAGAGATCAAGGATTACGTTCTCGGATCTATGGCAAAACACAAAGTGCCGTCATTCGTTTCCTTTATCAAGGAATTCCCCATGAACGGCGCAGGAAAGATACTCAAATACAAGCTGCGCGAAATGGCGATCGAGGAAAAGGATCTGCACGACGCAGCGGCAATAGAAACTGCATGAGGTGATTTATATGAAGCTATCATTTTCAACACTTGCCTGCCCCGATTGGAGCTTCCGCGAAATATATGCCGCGGCTGCCGATCTCGGATATGACGGTATTGAGATCCGCGGTATTGCCGAGGAGATCTATGCGCCGAAAATATACAATTTCTCCGACGAAAAAATAGAGAGCGCAAAGGCACACCTGACAAAGCGCAATCTTGAGATTCCGATACTTTCAAGCAATGCAAATATACTAAACACCCCCGATTTTGAGGAGTGCAAAAAAGAAATACGCGACTACTGCGAGCTTGCAAAAAAGCTCTCCGTTCCCTACGTTCGCGTGCTTATGGAAAAAACGCCCGATCCCGTGATCGTGCCCGATTTTGAATATGCGGTCAAAAAATACCGCGAGCTTTGCGCCGTCGCCTCCGAATACGGTGTCACGCTTTTGACCGAAACCAACGGCTTTCTCGCAAACAGTGAGATCTGCGCAAAGTTTATGAGCTCGGTGGGAGCTGAAAATGCAGGGCTTATTTGGGATATTCACCACCCGTACAGATTTTTCGGAGAGCCCTTGGCAAAGACCGCGAAAAACATAGGAAAGTATGTCAAGCACGTTCACCTCAAGGATTCCGTCCGCGGCTCAAACGGCAAGGTCACCTATATGCTCACAGGCTACGGCGATTTCCCGTTTGAGGAGCTTATCTCGGAGCTTCGCGCCATCGGTTACGACGGCTATTTGTCTTATGAGTGGGTCAAGCGCTGGTCGCGTGAGCTTGCCGAGCCGGGCGTCGCTCTTTATCAGTATATAAGCTATTTAAAATCGATCATATAATAAAAGCACCTGCTGTAGCAGGTGCTCAGGTCAGCCCATGTTTTCGGGGAGCTTTTTTCCGCCGAGAATGTGAAAATGCAGGTGCTTTACCGTCTGGCAGCCGTCCTCACCGCAGTTGTTTATAATGCGGTAGCCGTTTGTCAGCCCCTCTTGTGCTGCGATCTTCGGTATCGCCTCGAAGATCCGTGCTATGCACGCGCTGTTCGCCGCATCGATCTTATCTGCGCAGCAAATATGCGTTTTCGGGACTACCAGCACGTGAACCGGCGCTTGCGGATTTATGTCGCGAAACGCATACACGTTTTCGTCCTCATAAACCTTTGACGAGGGGATCTCGCCTGCAATTATTTTACAAAAAAGACAATCCATTTTATTTTCCTCCGTTTTTTATTATTTTATCACGCGTGGAAAATAAAGTCAATGCAAGGAAAACAAAATGTATAAAATTTTTGATATTCACACCCACACATATCCGCCGGCTATCGCCGAGCGCGCCGTGACGAGCCTTAACGCCTTCTACGATTTCGTTTCAGAGGGCAAGGGCATTTATGACGAGCTTGAAGCCGAGTGGAAAAAGCACGGCGGCATCGGCATGCTTCTCTTTTCCGTTGCGACGAATCCGCATCAAGTCGTCAAAGTCAACGACGGGATCGCCGCACTCGTGCGAAGGTCGCAGGAAAACGGATTTCTGACGCGCGGATTTGCCGGTATGCATCAAGATTTCCCGGACTTTGAGGCGGAGATCGACCGCGCGGAAGCCTTGGGACTTCAGGGAGTAAAAATACACCCCGATATCCAAGGAGTTGATATTGACGACCCAAGAATGCTTAAATTATACGAAATACTCGAGGGGAGAATGCCGGTCTATTTCCATATGGGTGACGACCGCGCGCAGTACCGCTTTTCCGAGACAGACAAGCTCGTTCGGGTGAAAAAGATCTTCCCGAAGCTTGAGGTCGTTGCGGCACATCTCGGCGGCTACCGTGCATGGCATGAGGCAAAAAAGCTCGCCGATCTTGACGGCATTTGGTATGACACCTCAAGCGCTCTTTGGGCAATGACACCTGAGTATGCCGGAAAGATCATAAAAATGCTCGGCGCGGACCGCGTGATGTTCGGTACGGATTACCCCGTTATGCTCCCCGAGCACGAGATCGATCGCCTGCTCGCAATCGACCTCACGGAAACAGAAAGAGAAAAAATATTCTATAAAAACGCTTTAAGATTTTTACATATCGAAGAATAAAGACAGGAGATAATTATGAAACACGATTTTCGCAGCATCGAGCCGAAATGGCAGGACAGATGGGAAAAGGAAAAAGCCTTTGCCGCCGCCGATCATTCGGACAAGGAAAAATTCTATGCCCTCGTTGAGTTCCCGTACCCCTCGGGTGCCGGAATGCACGTCGGACATATCAAGGCTTATTCGGGTCTTGAGGTCGTTTCGCGCAAGCGCCGTATGCAGGGCTACAACGTGCTCTTCCCGATCGGCTTTGACGCTTTCGGTCTTCCCACCGAAAACTACGCTATAAAGACCGGTATGCACCCCCGCACCGTCACGGACAAAAACATCGAAAAATTCAGCTCGCAGCTCCGTCGCGTCGGCTTCTCTTTTGACTGGGATCGCGTGATCGACACTACTGAGGAGGACTATTACAAATGGACTCAGTGGATATTCCTCAAGCTTTTCGAGAAAGGACTTGCGTTCCGCGATAAAACTCTCGTAAATTACTGCCCCAACTGCAAGGTCGTTCTTTCAAACGAGGACTCTCAGGGCGGAAAATGCGATATTTGCCACTCCGACGTAGTCCAGAAATCAAAGGACGTTTGGTATCTGCGCATCACCGAATACGCCGACAAGCTCCTCGAGGGGCTTGAAGAAGTCGATTATCTGCCGACCGTTAAGCAGCAGCAGATCAACTGGATCGGCAAGTCTACGGGTGCTTTCGTCAACTTCTCGCTCATCGGTGCTGATGAAACGCTCCGTATTTACACCACAAGGCCCGACACGCTTTTCGGCGTAACGTTCATGGTCATGGCTCCCGAGCACCCGATACTCGACAAATATGCGGACAGGATCTCGAACATGGCAGACGTGCTTGCATATCGCACGGAGTGCGCAAAAAAGACAGAATTCGAGCGCACGCAGCTCGTCAAGGATAAGACCGGTGTGCGCATCGAGGGCATAACGGCGAAAAACCCCTTGACCGGCAAGGAAATCCCGATCTTTATTTCCGACTACGTTATGATGGGATACGGAACAGGTGCTATCATGGCAGTTCCGGCACACGATCAGCGCGACTTCGAGTTTGCAAAGAAATTCGGAATTGATATCATTGAGGTCATAAAGGGCGGCGATATTTCCGTCGAGGCCTATACCGGCGACGGCGAAATGGTCAACTCCGGCTTCCTCAACGGTTATAATAACAAAAAAGACAGCATTGAACGCGCGGTCGAGGAGCTGACACGCCTCGGTTGCGGTGAGCGCGGCGTTCAGTACAAAATGAAGGACTGGGCATTCAACCGTCAGCGTTATTGGGGCGAGCCGATCCCGATCGTTCACTGCCCGCACTGCGGAATGGTTCCCGTTCCCTATGACGAGCTTCCGCTTCGCCTACCTAAGGTTGAAAACTTCGAGCCCGGCTCGGACGGTGAGAGCCCGCTTGCAAAGATAGATTCGTTCGTCAACTGCAAGTGCCCCGTTTGCGGCAAGGACGCAAAGAGAGAAACGGACACGATGCCCCAGTGGGCAGGCAGCTCTTGGTATTTCTTGCGCTATATCGACCCGCATAACGATACCTGCCTCGCCGATCCCGAAAAGCTCAAATACTGGATGGCTGTTGACTGGTACAACGGCGGCATGGAGCACGTCACGCGCCACATGATATACTCGCGCTTCTGGTATCGCTTCCTTTACGATCTCGGCGTCGTTCCTGTTGCAGAACCGTATAAAAAACGCACAGCCCAAGGTCTTATACTCGGTCCTGACGGTGAAAAGATGTCAAAATCAAAAGGAAACGTCGTCGACCCGAATGCAGTTGTCGACGAATACGGTGCCGATGTTCTGCGCGTTTACACCCTCTTTATGGGTGATTACGAAAAGGCTGCTCCGTGGTCCGAAAACTCCGTTCGCGGCTGCAAGCGATTCCTTGACCGCATAGCGGGTCTTACCGATCTTGCTTGTGGCAAGGGAGAGAGCCCTGCGATCACGAAGAATATCCACAAGACATTGAAGAAGGTCTCCGACGATATCGAAAACATGAAGTTCAACACCGCGATCGCTGCGATGATGACACTTGTAAATGACATTTATGACGCAAAAGCTCTTACGAATGACGAGCTCGGAATCATCGTTCGTATGCTCTGCCCGTTCGCACCGCATATCTGCGAGGAGATCTGGGAGATGCTCGGAAATAAAACGCTCTGCTCGCTCTCCCCGTGGCCCGAATACGACGAGAAAAAGACCGTTGACGATACTGTCGAGGTCGCCGTTCAGGTTTGCGGCAAGCTCCGCGCAACGATCGAGCTTCCCGCCGACTGCGACAAGGATTTCGCTATCGCCGCCGCAAAGGCCGACGAGCGCGTTGCTCCCTTCATCGACGGCAAGACCTTAGTCAAGGAGATCTATGTTCCCGGACGTATTGTCAACATCGTCGTAAGATAATTTAAAAAAACACTTGACAAGGGAATTTTTTTGTAGTATAATATCGAGTGTCCGTTTAGGACATTCGCCAAGAGCGAAGGGAGGGAATAAAGAACCATGGCTGAGATAAAGGTCAGAGAGGGCGAGTCGCTCGACAGTGCTCTGCGCCGCTTTAAGCGTCAGACCGCCAGAGACGGCACCCTTACCGAGCTTCGCAAGAGAGAGCATTACGAAAAGCCCAGTGTGAAGCGCAAAAAGAAATCCGAAGCTGCCAGAAAGCGCAAATTCAAATAAGATTTCTTAAGATAAAAAAGCACCGGAGATCCGGTGCTTTTTTATTTCAAAATCCCTTGACCTTAAACAAAAAAAGTTATATAATCAAAGCAATAAACAAGTAAAGGAGATCTTCTATGATATTAAAAAGAATTTCACTTAATGAAAACCGAAATGATGTTTATCTCGATGCATATATTGCCAACAAAACGACCGCTTTTACGAGAAAAGCTATTCTCGTTATCCCCGGCGGCGCATATGCCGGTGTCTGTGTTGACCGCGAGGGTGAGCCTGTGGCGCAAGCCTTTATCCCGTATGGCTATAATGCTTTCGTGCTTACATATTCGGTAAACCGAACCGCGCGCTTCCCCGAGCAGCTTATCGAGGCGTCGCTTGCGATCAAGCATATACGCGACAACGCCGAGGAATACGGCATTGACCCCGAAAAAGTCTTTGTGACCGGATTTTCCGCAGGAGGCCACCTCTGCGCAGCGATCGGTACTATGTGGCACAAAAAAGAAGTATATGATGCTATTGACATGGAGTTCGGTTACAACCGACCGACCGGCATCATGCCGATCTACCCCGTTATCAGCGGAGTGGATAAAGGCCGCCATTTCGGCAGCTTTAAAAACCTGCTCTGCTCCGATGAGCCGACCGAGGACGAGCTTCTCTCCGTCAGCATCGAAAAGAATGTTGACGAGCACGCAGTACCTGCATTTATTATGCACACCTCAAACGATAAAGGCGTCAGTGTTCGCAATTCTCTGCTCCTCGCCGAGGCATACAATTCCCTCGAAAAGCAGTTTGAGCTTCACATCTACCCCGATGCCCCTCACGGAGTTGCAGTTTCAAATCCCATAACCTCCGCCGGGAAAAAAGCTTTTGAAAACCCCGAGATCGCAAAATGGGTGGCACAGGCAGCCGCATGGGCTGAAAGCATTGTTTAAAATATAAAGAAGCGCCTAACCTGCTAAAAGACAGTAAAACAGCCGATATGGATTCATTTCCATATCGGCTGTTTTATATCAAGCCAGCACTTTCGGTAGTGAGTAAGTACGCGAATTCCATAAGCCTCCCTCCGAGAGGGAGGTGGCACGCAAAGCGTGACGGAAGGAGCCCACGTAGCTTTGTGCTTAGAATAACTTCATTATAACGCGCTCTCCCTCACACGACTCCGTCGGGAGCTCCCTCCCGGAGGGAGCCTTTGACGGTAACGCTTATTTAGTTGTTACCTCATTAGAAAAAATTGTGCTTAAAAACATAACGCCTATACGGTTTGGCTCTTTTTTGTGCATATTATACAATATGAGCATTATGTTTTTGTTATTTATATGCACAATTTGTATTGACATTAACGACAAAATATGTTAAAATACACTCGTTAAAATATTAACACAGTTCGTAAAAGTTACTTTGGAGGTTATAATGAACGAGAAAATCTATGACATTGTTGACAACACCGAGAAGCTGGAAGAAGCTATATCTCGCGTGCGTGCAGCGCAAAAAATCTTTGCAACTTATACTCAGGAAGAGGTTGACAAGATATTCCTTGCCGCCGCAACCGCTGCAAACCGTGCCCGTATACCGCTGGCGCGTCTTGCCGTTGAGGAGACCGGAATGGGTGTTGTTGAGGACAAGGTGATCAAAAACCATTATGCCTCTGAATACATTTACAATGCCTACAAGAACACAAAGACCTGCGGCGTGCTTGAAGAAGACACGGAATTCGGTATAAAGAAGATAGCAGAGCCGATCGGTCTTATAGCCGCAGTTATTCCGACGACCAACCCAACATCAACGGCTATTTTCAAAACTCTTATCGCGCTCAAAACGCGCAACGGAATTATCATAAGCCCTCACCCCCGCGCAAAGAACTCGACCATCGCCGCGGCAAAGCTCGTGCTTGAAGCAGCGGTTGCGGCAGGTGCGCCCGAGGGCATTATCGATTGGATAGACGTTCCCTCTCTTGATATGACCAACCTCATAATGAAGGAGGCCGACATAATTCTTGCGACCGGCGGTCCCGGAATGGTTCGTGCGGCTTACTCCTCAGGAAAGCCTGCACTCGGCGTCGGCGCCGGCAATACACCCGCGATCATCGATGAAACGGCTGATATAACTCTCGCCGTCAACTCGATAATCCACTCAAAGACATTCGACAACGGTATGATCTGCGCGTCCGAGCAATCCGTTATCGTGCTCTCCCCCGTTTACGATGCCGTGCGCGCCGAATTTGCGGCACGCGGCTGCTATTTCCTCAACGCAGAGGAGACCGAGAAGGTCAGAAAGACCATAATCATCAACGGCGCACTTAACGCAAAGATCGTTGGACAAAAGGCTCACAAGATCGCAGCGCTTTCAGGCGTCGAGGTGCCCGAGAACACGAAGATCCTTATCGGAGAGGTCGAAAGCGTTGAGCTTTCCGAGGAATTTGCACACGAAAAGCTCTCCCCTGTTCTCGCAATGTACCGTGCCGACAGCTTCGCAGAAGCACTTGACAAGGCGGATCGCTTGATTGCCGACGGCGGCTTTGGTCACACATCTTCGATCTATTTGAACGAAATGACCGAAAAGGCAAAGCTTGCTGAGTTTGAAGCACGTATGAAAACCTGCCGCATACTCGTTAACACTCCCTCATCTCAGGGCGGTATCGGCGATATTTACAACTTCGCGCTTGCTCCCTCGCTGACACTCGGCTGCGGCTCTTGGGGCGGCAACAGCGTATCCGAAAACGTTGGAGTTAAACACCTTATCAATATAAAAACAGTTGCCGAAAGGAGAGAAAATATGCTTTGGTTCCGTGCACCCGAAAAGATCTACATAAAACGCGGCTGCCTGCCTCTTGCGCTTGATGAGCTTAAGGCAGTTATGGGCAAGAAAAAAGCCTTCATCGTTACCGACAATTTCCTCTACAAAAACGGCTACACAAAGCCGATCACGGATAAGCTTGACAAACTCGGCATCACTCATACCTCGTTCTTTGACGTTGAGCCCGACCCGACACTCGCCTGCGCAAGGGCAGGTGCTGCACAGATGCGTGCATTCGAGCCTGACGTTATCATCGCGCTCGGCGGCGGCTCGGCTATGGACGCAGCAAAGATCATGTGGGTCCTCTATGAGCACCCGGAAACCGATTTTATGGATATGGCTATGCGCTTTATGGATATTCGCAAGAGAGTTTACGGCTTCCCGAAGATGGGCGAAAAGGCTTACTTCGTTGCGATCCCGACCTCTGCAGGTACAGGCTCTGAGGTAACTCCTTTCGCAGTTATAACCGACGAGCAGACCGGTGTTAAATATCCGCTTGCGGACTACGAGCTGCTCCCGAACATGGCTATCGTTGACACCGATTTCCATATGTCGGCTCCTCGCGGCTTGACTGCGGCTTCGGGTATTGACGCTGTAACTCACGCAATCGAAGCATACGCCTCTATGCTCGCAACAGATTATACGGACGGTCTTGCACTCCGCTCGCTTAAAATGGTATTCGAGTACCTCCCCCGCGCATACGACAACGGCCAGACCGATGTTGTAGCACGCGAAAAGATGGCTAACGCCGCAACAATGGCAGGTATGGCTTTTGCTAACGCATTCCTCGGTATCTGCCACTCAATGGCTCACAAGCTCGGCGCATTCTACCACCTGCCTCACGGTGTGGCTAATGCCCTGCTCATTGACGAGGTCATGCGCTTCAACGCCTCCGAAACACCCGTCAAGATGGGTACCTTCTCACAGTATGACCACCCCCACACGCTTGCACGCTATGCTGAGATCGCAGACTACCTCGGTATCGGCGGGGCGAACGATGCAGAGAAGCTTCAAAATCTTATCGCCGCTATTGATGAGCTTAAAGCAAAGGTCGGCATAAAGTCAACCATAAAAGAATATGTCCCGAATGAAGAAGAATTCCTCGCTCGCCTCGATGATATGGTCGAGCAGGCATTTGACGACCAGTGCACCGGTGCAAATCCGCGCTATCCCCTCATGAGCGAACTCAAGCAGCTCTATCTTAACGCCTATTACGGCAACGGAGGTACAATATGAATTTCGATAATGTAATCAAGGTCAGAAAGAACAAAACCGTTTATCGCGACGGCGACACCTGCATCAAGCTCTTTAACACACCCGAATATTCAAAGGCAGACGTACTCAACGAAGCTCTCAATCAGGCACGTATCGAAACGACCGGTCTTAATGTCGCGGGCATACGCGAGGTCACAATGGTCGATGACAAATGGGCTATCGTTCTTGATTATATCCCCGGTAAAACGCTTGAGGAGCTTATGATCGAAAATCCCGAAAAGAAACAAGAGTACCTTGAGCTTTTCGTTGATCTTCAGCTCTCCGTACACGCACAGAAATGCCCGACACTCACCCGTCTTAAAGACAAGATGAGAAACAAGATCTCGCAAACAACTCTCGATGCAACGACAAAATATGAGCTGCATCACCGCCTTGAGGGTATGCCGAAGCACAACAAGGTCTGCCACGGCGATTTCAACCCCTCGAATATCATCATAACCGATGACGGCACTCCCTATATTATCGACTGGGCGCACGTTACTCAGGGCAACGCCTCTGCCGATGCGGCAAGAACCTTCCTGCTCTTCTCTCTCGCAGGAGACCAGGAGACGGCTAAGCAGTATCTTGATATCTTCTGCAAAAAGAGCGACACCGCACGTCAGTATGTGCAAAAATGGATACCGATCGTTGCCGCTTCTCAGTCCGTCAAGGGCAACGAGCACGAGCGTGAGCTTTTGCTCTCTTGGGTCGACGTTGTCGATTACGAATAAAATAAAAAAGTCAGGCATTCGCCTGACTTTTTTACTGTATTAAGCGTAATTTTTCAATAAGCTTTTCCATTTCGGGTGGGAGAGGGCTCGAAAAAGTCATTCTCTCGCCCGTTTTCGGGTGCGTTAGTGTCAGCTCGCCTGCGTGGAGTGCCTGACCGCAAAGGAGCTTTGCGTTTTCTTTTTCAAATCGCGTGTGTCCGCCTCCGTACAGCGTATCTCCGACGAGAGGGTGACCGATATATGCCATATGTACGCGAATTTGATGTGTTCTGCCGGTTTCAAGCCGACATACAACCTTTGTAAAGCCGTGGAACCTTTCATCGACCGTATAGTGCGTGACCGCTCGCTTTGCGGATTTTTCGGGATCCTTTATGACCGCCATTTTTTTGCGGTCAACTGGGCAGCGGCCTATCGGTGCGTCAACCGTACCGCCATCAGTCTTAAAGCCGCCGACGGCGATCGCCGTGTAAATTCGGCTCATACTGTGACACTCAAGCTGTGCGGCGAGCGCGATGTGAGATGCGTCGTTTTTCGCGGCGACGATCAGCCCGCTTGTATCCTTATCTATTCGGTGCACGATTCCGGGACGTTCAACACCGCCGATGCCGGAAAGCTGTCCGCGACAGTGCGCAAGGAGCGCATTGACGAGCGTTCCCGTTTCATTCCCCGCAGCCGGGTGAACGACCATTCCGACAGGCTTATTTATGACGACGATATCATCGTCTTCATAAACGATATCAAGCTCAATATCCTCCGGCTGTGCCTCGCTCGGCACGGCAGGCGGCAATTCGATCTCAATGATATCACCCTCGAAAACGCGGTAGTTCTTGTTCTTTTCAACCCGATCTCCAACTCTTACGCTGCCTGCCTCTGCAAGCCTTACGCAAGCGGATCTCGAAAGCTCGGAATTTGCGGCGACGAATGCATCGAGCCTCGTTCCTGCCAAGCTTTTATCAACTGTCGGAAGTATCAGAATTTTTCTTTCCATCTTTACATTCCTTGATTGTATCCAAAATAAGGTATAAAATAAGCATACCCGCGCCGACACAAACAAAGCTGTCGGCTACATTGAAAACGGGGAAATCCATAAAAGTCAGATCAAGAAAATCAACGACATAGCCGTAAAGCACTCGGTCGATCATATTTCCGATACCGCCTCCGACGACAAAAGCGAGAGCGACTGTGAGAAAGCGGCTTTTCGGCTTTCCTATAAACATATAAAGGAAAACGGCAGCGATCGCCAAGGTAGACAGCGTCATAAATATCCAGCGCTGATCCGGCTTACCGAACATTCCCCAAGCAGCGCCCGTGTTCTCAACATAAGTGAAGCGCAAAAGCCAAGGGATAAACGGTACTGACGGTCCGCCCTCAACAAATGCAACGGCCAACCATTTTGTCATCTGATCGAGGAAAACGACCCCGACGGTAATACACAAAAATACAAACATATATTCTCCAAAATCGGGGCGGAAGTAACTCCGCCCCCTGATTTTTTATTCTACTATTGCGCGGCAACGCGGACAGAGATAGCCCTCGCCGTCGGACACACACTCGGTGGAGTGTATCCAGCAGCGGTCGCAACGCTCGCCGTCAGCGATCTCAACGAGAACAGCAATACCCGACTCGGTCTCAGTGAAAGCCCCGACAGGTGCGTCACCAAGCACGGTCTTTGCCGCAGAAACGATATAGACCGCAGGCAGATCAGCCTCAAAGGACGAAAGCAGCTCATATACGGCCTCGTCATTGGTATAAACCGTCACTTTTGCATCAAGCGACTTGCCGATAAGCTTATCGGCACGTGCGATCTCAAGTGCCTTCATAACATCGTCACGAAGCGTGAAAAGACGGTCCCATCTCTCCTCAAGTCCGTCAAACGTCCAATCCGCGTTGACACTCGGCATATCATTGAGGAAGACGCTCTCTTTTTTGTCGCTGTCAAGATGTGCCATAGACTGCCAAATTTCTTCAGCCGTAAACGAGATTATGGGGGCTGCAAGACGTGTGAGTGCCGAAAGGATCAGCCACATAGCCGTCTGTGCAGATCGACGGAGCTTCGAATCGGTCTTTTCCGTATACATTCTGTCCTTTGTTATGTCAACATAGAGCTTTGACATATCGGTGGTGCAGAAATTATTGATCGCGTGGTATATCACGTGGAATTCGTAATCTTCGTAAGCCCGACGGCAGGTCTCGGTGAGTGCGTTCATACGCGAAAGCGCCCACTTATCGATATCGAGAAGCTCAGAAAGCTCTACCATATCGGTATTCGGATCGAATTCACCGAGGTTTGCAAGCAAAATCCTTGCGGTATTTCTTATCTTTCTGTACGCCTCCGAGAGCTGCTTGAATATCGCATCGGAAACGCGGATATCAACGCGATAATCGCTCGAAGCGACCCAAAGACGTATAAGCTCTGCGCCGTATTTCTTGACGATCTCATCGGGTGAGATTGTATTTCCGAGCGACTTGTGCATTGCCTTGCCCTCGCCGTCAACGGTCCAGCCGTGTGTTAGGACTGTCTTATAAGGTGCTCCTTCGCCCTTAGCTCCGACTGCCGTGAGCAGCGATGCCTGGAACCAGCCGCGGTACTGATCCGCGCCCTCAAGATAGAGATCTGCCGGCCAGTTTACGCCCTCTTTGCCGTCAAGCACGGCAAAATGGCTCGATCCGGAGTCGAACCAACCGTCAAGCGTGTCGGTCTCTTTTGTGAAATGAGTCTGTCCGCAGTACGGGCAAACGAAGCCCTTTGGCAGTATCTCATCGACCTCTTTTTCATACCAGGCGTTTGAGCCCTCTGCGCTGAAAAGCTTTGAAACGGCATCTATCGTTTCGTCCGTGCAAACGGGCTTTTTGCAAGTATCGCAATAGAACACGGGAATGGGCAGACCCCAATGGCGCTGACGCGAAATGCACCAATCGGCGCGCTCGCGCACCATCTGTGCTATGCGCTCTCCGCCCCATGCGGGTATCCACTCAACGTTCTCGCAAGCCTTTCCCGCTGCGTCCTTATAAGAATCGACAGAGCAGAACCACTGCGGTGTTGCGCGGAAGATTATCGGGTGCTTGCATCTCCAGCAATGAGGATACTCATGCTCAATGACCTCGGACGCAAAGAGCGCGCCGCTTTCGGTCATATCCTCAAGTATCGCCTTGTTCGATTCCTCGTAATACATACCGGCAAATTTACCGGCATCGGCGGTCTGATAACCGCGGTCATCTACGGGAACGATTATATCGATACCGTATTTTCTGCAGGTCTGATAGTCGTCGGCACCGAAACCGGGTGCTGTATGAACGCAGCCCGTACCGCTGTCCATCGTGACATAATCAGCCATGAGAACCACGCTCTTTCGATCAAGGAACGGGTGCTGTGCCTCGATCATCTCGAGCTCCTGACCGCGGAAGGTCTTTATCTTCTCATAGCTCTCGATGCCGCCGTCCTTCATCGTCTTTTCACAAAGAGCGTCGGCAACGATGTAAATTTCCCGACCCGCTTTGACGGCTACATACTCCTCGCGGGGATTGAGCGCGATTGCAAGGTTGCCGGGAAGCGTCCAGGGTGTTGTTGTCCAAATGATGAAATATGTGTTGTCAAGATCAAGTCCCGAAAGCACGCCCTTATCGTTTGCAACCTTAAACTTAACGTAGATCGAGGTGCATTTGTCGGTCTGATATTCGATCTCAGCCTCGGCAAGTGCAGTTTCGTCGTGGGGACACCAATAGACGGGCTTCAATCCCTTGTATATATAACCCTTTTTATACATTTCGCCAAACACCTTGACTTCGATACCCTCAAATTCGGGGGACATCGTCAGATAAGGCTTGTCCCAATCCGCAACAAGTCCGAGGCGGCGGAACTGATCCTTTTGTATATCGACGAATTTCTGCGCAAACTTTTCGCAAGCCGTGCGGAACTCGGGAATACTCATTTTCTTGCGGTCAAGCTTATTCTGCTTAATGATCGCGCTCTCGATCGGCATACCGTGGTTATCCCAACCGGGTGTGAATACCACGCGATAGCCCGACATCGCCTTCGATTTATTTATGAAATCCTTTAATGTCTTATTAAGGGCATGTCCCATGTGGAGATTGCCGTTTGAAAAGGGAGGGCCGTCATGCAAAATAAAATTAGGCTTGCCTTCCGCGTTTTCGAGCATTTTGTTATAAATGTCGATCTCGTCCCAGTATTCTATCGTCTGCGGCTCGCGCTGAGGCAGGTTAGCACGCATCGGAAATTCTGTTTTCGGAAGGTTCAGTGTGCTTGTGTAATCCTTTGACATCGAATGTGTGTCTCCTTATGAATAGAAATCAAATTAAAAAGCCGAAAGAAAAGTAGTGACTATGCCCAGAGCCAAAACAGCGCAAAGATATGCTATATCAAGCGGCGAGTTTTGAAACCAGCCGAAGCGCTCGAAAAGTCGGCGAAACGGCAGGATCAAAGGCTCGGTTATAAGATATATAAACTCAGGCAAAAGTCCTCCGCCGTCGGGCAAAAACCACGAAAGCAGAGCACGTGCGAGCATGGCGAGCTCCACTAAAGACAAAATCAGCAGAACCACCGTTGAAATTACATAATATATCTCGTTCAAAATCTTCCCCTATAATTAAGCGCACTTTACCGACGCGCGTTTTTTCGCGCGTCGGTCAAAGTGTATTGGAAATTAAATTATTCCTCTTCTTCCTCGCCGAAGCCCGAAACTCCGACATTACCGGGAGCGAAAACGAAAGTGGTGCGAGTGACCTTCTTCGTTGTTCCGCCGAGGACGTGGATAGCACCGAAAAGGAAGTCCATAAGGCGCTTTGCAACTGCCTTATCAAGATCCTCGATGTTGAGAAGGACCGTGCTTCCGCCAACGATATAATCAGCGATCTCGGGTCCGTCCTCGTATCCCTTAGGTGTGACGAGCTTCAACGCAACGGGAGCCTGAGCACCTGCAAACGAAACGCCGGGCGCAGCCGCCGTATCGTCAAGCACGGGAGCATCGTCGTCATCGAACGAGCCGCCAACCTCCGCTTGACCGTCACCGTAGTAAGTGTCGTCGTAGTAGTTGTCGTAATCCTCTGTAAATTCTTCTTGGTTGCGCTTTTTGATGAATTTCATCATAACGTCTTCCTCCAAAATTTATGTATTCTTTATTTTTCAAAAAATCCCCGACCGACGCGAACGACGGTTGCGCCCTCGAATATTGCTTCCTCGAAGCTTCCCGTCATGCCCATTGAAATTACCGGTCTCTTTATATTATGTAGTTTTTTGTCCCAAATGTCAAGGGAAAGCTCATAAGTTTGCGAAAAATATTTTCTGTAATCGTCTTTTTTATCGCAATTCGGTGCCATTGTCATAAATCCGCAAAGCGAAATGTTTGAAAACTCCGAAAGCCTTTCGCAGAACTCCGCCGCGTCTTCCGGCATAACTCCGCTTTTGTTTTCTTCCCTTCCGCTGTTTATCTCGCAAAGCACTTTCATGACTATACCGTGCTTTTTCGCCTGACGGTCGATCTCCGCTGCCAGCTTTAAGCTGTCGACAGATTCTATCATATCAACCTTGTCGATTATATATTTTACCTTGTTCGATTGAAGCGTTCCGATAAAATGAAGCTTTGCATCGCCTCGGTCAAATCCCGAAAGATGCTCCGTGAGCTGCTGCACGCGGTTTTCACCGATATGAGTTATCCCCGCCTTATTGCAAAGATGATCGATCTCTTCGGGTGTTGCATATTTCACGGCAGCGAGCAAGGTTATCTCCGAAGGATCGCGCCCTGCCGCATGCGCTACGCGCTCAAGCCGTTCGCGTATGCGTTTTACATTTTCGTCTATATATGAAAATTCCATTCAGTCCACCGTCTTTCCGTCGTAAAGATCCCGACCGCCGACGATCACGGATTCGTTGTGAAGAAGCCAAGGTCCGTCCCCCTCACCGCCCGATGTTTTGGCAAGCACGTAGGTATCTGCGATATAAATCATCTCGATCTGCCGCCATTCAACCGTTCCGTACGTCAGAACAAACACTCCGTACTCGGTATGATTCCGATCAAGCTTATCGGCTTTTTGGCATTCGCCGTCTTTATTTTTGATAAATATTGCGTCCTTTGGCACGCGAAGCCCCTCATATTCGTTCATCAGCACGCGTACTCTGCGCTCGCGGCCGCCCGAAAAGCCGATTTTCATAGCATTTGACGAGAAAAGGAGAATTATCTGATCTTCCCCGTCCTCCTCTATGACCGCCTCAAGCGTCATTTCGGTTCTCTGCCAACCGCCGTCGTAAAAATCGACCGTATATGAGCCGTAATTTATCTTGTCATTTTGATTTTTATATTGCGAAAGCTTCTCCGCACTTATCGGAACTGCCGCATACCAGCGCGGATCGTAAACTATCCTGCCTACCGACGTAGGTGATACCGTCGGCGCAGAATCAAGCGCATCTATTGCCGAAAGCAGCTCACCGAGCGTTTTTTGGGTTATACCCGTGCTTGACATCGTGCCCTCATAGCCGTCCGTTCCCGAATAATAATATCCGGTCTTTTCAGCCGTGAGGCTCTCATATATCTCTCCGAGTGAGCTGACTATATCGGCTCTTTCCCCTCGGAGTTTTTCTATCTCCGAATCGATCCTCTCGATGTTTTGCTTTACGGCTTGCGTGCTGCCCTGATTTACAGAAAGCATTGATATCGCCTCGGTTATCGGCACTTTGTATTTTACCGCCGCCGCGGTATCCTTCTTTGCGAGCTGCTCCGTTAATGCTCTGTACCCCTCGGTGAGCACACGCCGAGCCTCGTTTATCCCGCTTGAATTAAGCTCCCGACGGCATTTTTCGAGCAGAGCGAGCGCTTGATCTATCGCCTCGATAGAATCTCTTTTATCCTTATCCTCGGGCGTATTATATACCCGCGCAAACTCCGTTCCGATGCCGATCATATCGCCATCTGCCACAAGATCGAGCCTGTAACCCGAATATTCCGACTCAACGACCGTTTCGTTGCGGAATATATACGCGTCGTAAAACTCATATTCGACGTCCGATGCAATGCTTGCCGGCGTTATATTCAGCTTTTCCGAAAAGTTGCCGAGAAGATGTGCCAGCACATATCCGCCGACGAGCACGGCGGCAACCACTGTGCACATGAGCGAAACGCTTTTTTTACTTTTTACGAATTTTTCAAAGCGTTTCACACAAACCTCCGCACATCGCATATAATATAATAATATATTATAACATAAGCTTACGACTTTTGGAAGATATCAAGCGCATTTTTTACAATTTTTTTATATATTTCTTCGTCACCAATGCCGTCGCAGTCGATAAAATTGACATACGGCTTCGCTGAGAACCAAGTTATCTGCCGTTTTGCGTATTTGCGCGTCGCAAAAAGCAGCTTTTCGCGAGCATCTAAAAGAGAGCATTCGCCGTTTATATAAGGCAAGATCTCCTTATATCCTATCGCTTGCGCGGCGGTGCTGTTCGCCTCGAAAACGCCGGCGGCGAGCAGGGCTTTCGTTTCCTCAACAAGTCCTTCGTCAAGCATCTTTTCGATCCTGCGTTCTATCCTGTCTGCAAGCTCCGAGCGATCGGCATAACGAAGCCCGATCACGCACGCATCGTATCTCATTCCCTTTTGGCGGGCTTTTTTGTCCTTCTCGGTCTTAGTTCCGGCGGCTCGGCAGATCTCAAGCGCGCGTATCACGCGGCGAACATTGTTTTTGTGTATTGCCGATGCTGCCTCGGGATCGATATCCTCAAGCATTTTATGAAGTGCATCTGCGCCGTTCGCCTCTGCGAATTTTTCAAGCTCCGCACGGTATTCAGGATCGGGCTCGGCACCGTCGCCCCCGACGCCGAAAAGCAGGCTGTCAAGATAAAGCCCCGTGCCTCCGCAGATTATCGGCAGCTTGCCGCGCCCTGCTATATCACGTATTGCGCGGCTCGCGCTTTTTTCGTAATCTGAGCACGAATAAGCCTTACACGGATCTCGAAAGCCGAAAAGTCGGTGGCGCGCCGCGCGCTTTTCCTCTGCTGTGGGCGCGGCTGTTCCAATATTCATTTTTCTATATATCTGCATTGAATCGCAGCATACGATCTCACCGTCAAGTGCGCGCGCAAGCTCGATCGCGAGTGCGCTCTTGCCGCTTGCCGTCGGCCCGACGACTGCAAGTATCTTTGTTTTATTTTTCATTTTTTGTCCTAAATAGTATATTATATATATTTTATCATAAAATCGCGCGCGTGTCAACGAGTACCCTTGACAAAAGCCCGATCTTGTGATATAATCATGCCATCGCATAAAGAAAGGATAGTTTTATAATTATGGATAACCCCGGCGGAGACTGTACCGTCCCCTTATGCCGTTTCTCCGTGCTTAATTTGTAGTGAGCCGACCTGCCTCGTGACAGGTTTTGGCTCTTTTTGTGTTTTTATATTTAATTTATCGGAGGAAATCTAATTTTGAACGCCACAGTTGCTCTGCAAATACTTTTACAGCTCACACTTATTGCACTCAATGCGGTTTTCGCCTGCGCCGAGATCGCCGTTATACAAACGGGCAAAACAAAGCTCGAAAAGCTTTCCGACGAGGGCAACAAAAAGGCTCGACGTCTTTTAAAGCTTACTGACAATCCCGCAAAATTCCTTGCTACGATCCAAGTTGCGATAACGCTTGCCGGATTTCTCGGAAGTGCTTTCGCGGCTGATAATTTCAGCGTATACATAGTAAACGCTCTCAGCGGCAAAACGCCTCTTTCCGACGAGGTGATCGAAACCTTATCGGTTATACTTATCACTCTTGTGCTTTCGTTCATCACCCTCGTTTTCGGCGAGCTTGTACCGAAGCGCGTGGCAATGAAAAGATCCGAAAAGATCGCGCTCGGCATTTCGGGTCCCGTCAAATTCATCTCGGTCGTTTTTGCGCCCCTTGTTTGGCTTCTCACCGTTTCAACGAACGGGCTTTTGAGACTCATGCGAATTGACCCCAACGAATCCGAGGACGAGGTTTCGGAGGAGGATATTCTCATGATGGCCGATGCCGGCAGCGAGCAGGGCTCTATCGACGAGGAAGAAAGCAAGATGATCCGCAACATCTTCGAATTTGACGATGTCACGGTCGGCGAGGCGGCAACGCACCGCACCGAAATGTCCGTTCTCTATCTTGAGGACAGTGACGAGGAATGGGAGCGCACGATAATTCAAAATGACGTTGAATATTTCCCCGTTTGCGGCGAGTCCATTGACGATGTCAAGGGCATTTTAAACTCTAATATTTATCTGCGTCTGTCAAATCGCTCGCGCGATCACGTAATGAAGCACGCAGTCACGTCGCCTCTTTTTGTGGCACAGGTGACAAAGACCGATGCTCTCTTTAAAAAGATGAAGCACGACCGCACATATGCCGCGCTCGTCGTTGATGAATACGGCGGCACGCACGGGCTTATCACGATGTCGGATCTCGTTGAACAAATAATGGGAGACCTTGAAGAAGATGACGAAAAAGAGATCGTTGAGTCCGGCGAGGGCTATAAGATCTCCGGAGCTGCGCCCCGTGAGAGTATCGACGAGCTTTTCGGTATCGACACAGGTGATGACGATTCCGCAACCGTTGGCGGATTTCTCATGGAGCAATTCCAAAAGATCCCCGCCGTCGGTGACGAGATCCTGGTTGACGGAGTTTATATTAAGGTCACAAAGGCCGATAACAAACGAGTTCTTGAGATCTACGCAGAAAGATCGCAAAACGAAGAAGAATAAGAAAATATTTCTTGCCTTACGGAAGGTCTTTTTGCAAATTTTACTCAGTATGTTTACAAACAGCAAGGATTGTGATACAATAAAGGCATCTGAGCATGACAAATTTAAACAACTAAAAAGGGGCGCACAATGATTCGAGTGCTGGTTTGGAATGAATTTAAGCATGAGCAGGAGAGCAAAAAAGTTGCTTCTGTTTATCCGAACGGAATTCATAGCGTAATTGCTGAGTTTTTAGAAAAAGAAAAGGATATCGTTGTGAAGACTGCGACATTGTATGATGAAAACTGTGGAATCACGAAAGAGCTTCTTGACGCAACCGATGTTCTGATCTGGTGGGGTCACGCCGCGCACGAGCGCGTTCCCGATGAGGTTGCAAAAATGGTTCGTGATGCCGTTCACGAGGGAATGGGAATGATCTTTCTTCATTCTGCGCATCATTCAAAGCCGTTTCGTCTGTTGATGGGAACACCGTGTAACCTGACCTGGAGAGAATCCTGTGACTCTGAAATCCTTTGGGTTATCGATCCTTCTCACCCGATCACTCGCGGTATCGACCGATACTTTAAGTTGGATGCCGAGGAAACCTACGGAGAACCATTCTCGGTTCCAAATCCCGATAAGGTTCTTCTGATCGGTAACTACTCCGGAGGCGAGGTGTTCCGTTCAGGTCTGCTTTATGAGCGCGGAAACGGAAAGATCTTTTATTTCCAGCCGGGTCATGAAACCTTCCCGACCTTCAAGATTCCAGCCGTGCAAACTATAATTACAAATGCCGTTCGCTTTGTTGCGCCGAGCTACCGCCAGGTGATCCCTTGTCCTAATGTCAGAAAGATCACGGACAATATGCCTTACGTAATATAAAATCAGGCAAAAGGACAGAGAATGTAAAAATCATTCTCTGTCCTTTTGTTGTTGGTATGCAATTGTTATTTTTTACTAAATCAGCTCATTTTGGCTTGCGACAAGGCTCTTTGCTCCGTATATCTCGCGAAGCTTCGGCTTCTCGATCTTTCCGGTAGGATTTCGCGGCACATCGGCAAAGATCACTCGGCGCGGACGTTTATAGCGAGGCATTCCCTCGCAAAATGCATTAAGCTCGTCTTCTGTCAGGCTCGCGCCCTCCTTGAGCTCAACTATCGCTGCGGCGATCTCACCAAGACGCGCGTGAGGCAGTCCTATAACCGCGACGTCCTTTACTGCATCGTGCTTTCTTATGAAATTCTCGATCTCGACGGGATAGAGATTTTCTCCGCCCGTGATAATAACGTCTTTCTTTCTGTCAACGAGGTATATAAAGCCCTCGCTATCCTCTCTTGCCATATCTCCGGTCAAAAGCCAGCCGTCGCGCAAGACCTCATTCGTTGCCTGCTCGTTTTTATAGTAGCAGCTCATAACTCCTGGGCCCTTCACGCAAAGCTCTCCGACCTCGCCGGGCTTGACGGGCTCGCCGTCATTTCCGATGATCTTGGTATCCCAGCCAAAGCCTGCTTTGCCTATCGCGCCGACCTTATGTATATTTTCAACGCCGAGGTGCACGCAACCGGGTCCTATGGATTCGGAAAGGCCGTAGTTCGTATCGTAATCGTGCTTCGGGAAAACGGATTTCCAGCGTTTTATAAGAGAGGGCGGCACCGGCTGTGCGCCGATGTGCATAAGTCTCCACTGCGAAAGCCTGTAATCATCAAGATCTATCGCTCCGCGCTCAATATCATCAAGCATGTCCTGCGCCCACGGAACAAGCAGCCAAACGATCGTTGCCTTCTCTTCCGAGATCGCCTGAAGCACCCACTCGGTCTTGACCCCGCGCAAAATTACCGCGCGGCTTGCCGAAAGCAAGCTTCCGAACCAATGCATTTTTGCTCCCGTGTGATAAAGCGGAGGAATGCAAAGAAACACGTCATCGTGCGTTTGGCTATGATGCGCCTGCTCCGCGCGGCACGCGTGCATTAAACTTTCGTGCTTGTGCAAAATTGCTTTTGGGAAGCCCGTTGTTCCCGACGAGAAGTATATAGCTGCAAAATCATCGTCCAAGATCTCGACCGGAGGCACAACGGTTGAGCAATAATAAGTCATCTGGTCGTAATTATCCGCATATTCGGGCGTTTCTTCCCTTTTGCCGACGAAGAAATAATCATCGATCTTCATATCCGCGCGAACGGCGTCAACGCGCTCGGTAAATTCCGGACCGAAAACGAGCATATTGACATCTGCAAGATCAACGCAGTATTTGATCTCCTCTGCGGCATAACGGTAGTTCATAGGAACGGCGAGCGCGCCCGTCTTTAAAATTCCGAAATATATCGGCAGCCATTCAAGGCAGTTCATAAGCAGTATTGCGACCTTATCGCCCTTTTTTATACCGCGTGTGAACAGCAGATTGGCAAAGCGGTTTGCCTTAATATCAAATTCGCGCCAAGTCATCTCGCGGCGGTATTTTTCACCCGACGCTTCAATAAGATTATATTCACGCCACGTAACGTTCGTTTCGGGCTGATTTGCCGGATTTATTTCGACCAGACTGATCTCCGTCGGATAAAGCCGCGCGTTTCTTTCGAGTATTTCTGTAATCGGCATAATTTTTTCCTTTTATTCAAGATGTTCTTTTATACTTGTTGTAACTTCCTTGTCGTAGCACGAGAACGTGTCATCAAGGAGCTCTTTTTTAGGCTTTGGCGTCAAGAGGCTGACGATCGGCACGATCACAAAGCCTGCAAGCATCGTAAATGCTCCGCAGTTGATCGGCGACTGAAGCCATACGGGGAAAAAGCTCTTTGCGACCATATTAAGAACCATGACAGTCACGCCAAAGCCGAAGCAGACCCAGGTTGCTGCTTTTGTCGTTCTTTTCCAGTATAGGCTGAAAAGATACGGTGCAAGGAATGCGCCGGCAAGCGCGCCCCAGGAAATTCCCATCAGCTGTGCTATAAAGACCGTGTTTGCCTTGTATTGCAGGATCGCAATAAAGGCGGAGATCACCACAAAGAATATAATAAGCACGCGCATCGTTGTCATCTGCGTATTTTCCTTCATATTCTTGACAACATTTCCCTTTATAAGGTCAAGCGTGAGCGTCGAGCTTGACGTCAAAACAAGAGATGAAAGCGTGGACATGGACGCCGAAAGCACGAGGATCACGACAACTCCGATAAGAACTGCCGGCAGATCCTTTAACATTGCGGGTATGATGGCATCAAAGCCCTCTTTTGCAACGTCAACGGGGAAAAGTCTTCCAAAGCCGCCGAGGAAGTAACAGCCGCCGGCAACGATAAGCGCAAATACCGTTGAAATGATAGTTCCCTTTCTGATCGATTTCTCGTCCTTTATCGCGTAAAACTTGCCGATCATCTGCGGCAATCCCCACGTTCCGAGTGAAGTGAGAATTACAACGGAAAGCAGATCAAAAGCATTGGGACCGAAGAACGATGCGTATGCACCCGGAACGGTGCTGTCGCCCTTGACATTTGCAAGCTGCTCAAGCGCCGCCGTAAAGCCGCCCTGTCCGTTCAGCACAGAGGCGATGACCGCCACAATACCGATGAGCATTATAATTCCCTGAATAAAATCGTTGACCGCCGTCGCCATGTAGCCGCCGACAACAACATAAATGCAAGTAAGCACCGACATTCCGACGATACACCAAATATAATCAATTCCGAATGCCATTGAGAAAAGTCTTGAAAGTCCGTTGTAGAGCGATGCGGTGTACGGGATCAAAAATACAAAAATAATGATAGACGCACCGATCTTAAGAGAGGGGCTCGCAAAACGTTTGCCGAAATAATCTGGCATCGTTGCCGTTCCGAGCTTTTGCGTGATCAGCCTTGTGCGGCGTCCCAGTATAACCCACGCAAGCAACGAGCCGATAAGCGCATTTCCGATCCCTATCCAAGTTGATGCAACGCCGAACTTCCAGCCGAACTGACCTGCGTATCCTATAAATATGACCGCAGAAAAATACGATGTCCCGTACGCAAACGCTGTCAGCCAAGGGCCGACCGAGCGTCCGCCGAGGACGAAGCTGTTAACGTCTGTTGAGTGACGTCGGCAACGTATACCGACATAGATCATCACGCCGAAGAACACGACGAGCATAGCCACCTTGATGATCATTTCAATAGGATCCACAAGATCCTCCTTTCTCGGAGGGTATAAAATGAAAAAGCCCTCCGCATCAAAATTGATACAGAGGACGGATACACCGTGTTACCACCTCAATTCACCGCACTCTCACGGGTGCGGCCTCAAAGGGTACAAAAAATACCCCACCGCTTTAACGGGCGTACCCGTTGCCGCCTACTCGGATCTCTCCTTTCGGGGCACAGCTCACGAAATGTATTCGGCTACCGTCCACCTGCGATCTTTCACCGACCGATCGCTCTCTGCAAGGCTTTCCGATACCTACTTCTTCCCGGTCACAGCTTTTAATGGAACCATTTTAGCACCATTTTTTTCGTTTGTCAATAGTTTTAATAAAAAAAGAAGACCCGCGGGTCTTCTTTTTTTATCCTATATCAGCCTGAATTTCTCATCATGAAACGCACGATAAGAGTTTGGATACCGTGCAGAGCAAGAAAAACCGTGAAGGAAACCGCGATCACGCTGCAAAGAGAGTACGACACAACAAGCAGTATATTATCGGGAATATAAGTATTCAAGAATTGCTCCATCGTATGGGGACGGCCCTTCTCAATATACGGAATAGAATACTGAACGTAGAGAAGATAAAATGTTGTAAGTGCAGAGCAAACGGCCATAAAAAAGAGCTTGATTGCCAAAAATACTTTCTTAAGTGTATTTACCTGATCTCTGCGAGAAACTTCTTTTTTCATTAAATTACCCCCAACACAAGGATTTTACCTTAGTATTATACAATAAATTTTTATTTCTGTCAAGGGAGTATTTGATTTTTAGTTATTATGCTATGCTAAGAGTTCAAAACTTGTATATTTTGTCCATAAGACGGCGTTTTTTGAAGAAAAAGCACAATCTTTCAAAGAATGACGAAAAATTTTAAAAATACTATTGACAACAAAAAAGAGTTGTGATATTATATTAGGGCGGTTCGGGCAAAGCCTGCGGGTGTAGTTCAATGGTAGAATCCCAGCCTTCCAAGCTGGTCGTGTGGGTTCGATTCCCATCACCCGCTCCAGATTGCCCGCCGCGTTTTTATGTGCCTTTAGCTCAGTTGGATAGAGCAACTGCCTTCTAAGCAGTAGGTCGGGGGTTCGAATCCCTCAAGGCACGCCATATCGTATGGTGAGCGTAGCTCAGTTGGTTAGAGCGCCAGGTTGTGGCCCTGGAGGCCGTGGGTTCGAATCCCATCGCCCACCCCAAAAATCGACAAGTTTCGAAAGAAGCTTGTCGATTTTTACTTCTTCACTATTACCTCTTCACTTTTCACTCTTCTCTCGAAACGTGTCGATTAGGTAATAGGCAAAAGTGAATAGTGAATATGTGCTGATGTAGCTTTTCTCTTTTTAGTCGAAAAGCCTTTAACTATAAATTTGTATCGTGCCTTCACGAAAAAGAAAGCCCCGACCGGTTGCGCTATGCTTCCCGTCGGGGCTTTTTTAAGGCTTTGCCTTATTTTTTAGTTTGTTGTTCCCACGTTTTTAAGGGTGGGGTGCTGACCTTCAGCAAAGTTCCAATCATCGGCAGACCAATCGAGAGTGGTAGTCTGGAATGTAACAGACTGCAATTCGGACATTTCCTTTGCGATACCATATGTATTCGTAGATCCTCCCGAAACCGTCTGTCCAATATAACGGTAGCAGTTGGTTATTCTATATATACTGTCCCATTATCGTTCACTTTTTATCTTAAAAATCTCCAAAAATCTCTTGACTTTTTTATAAGTCTGGTTTAGAATGTAGTCGGCAGTATTATGACATTAAAAAATTCGAGGTTCTGTAATGCAACAATCAGTTAAAAGAAAGTTAAGTCTTCTTCCTTACATATATATCGCATGCGCGTTTTTTGTTTATCTCGCCGTTTATTCCGTAAGGGAATTGCTTGGTGCCGTTTCGCCAAGCCTTCTTGCGCTTTCGGTATTCAACGAAGATACGTTGGGCGTTTTTTCGTCTATTATGTTTGCGTTCTACGGCATAGGACAGTTTGTAAACGGATTTCTGGGAGAAAAGCTGAACGTTAAGTTTATGATCACCGCAGGACTTGTAAGCGCTGCACTGTGTACGCTCGGATTTGCAATTACCGACAGCCTTGCGCTTCGGTACGTGCTTTGGGCAATATGCGGATACTCGCTCTCCATGCTTTACGGACCCTTGACCAAAAGCGTTGCTACGCATTTGAGCAGCAATCTTGCAAGGATCGCATACGTATTTTTGTCTGTTGGCGCGATCCTCGGATCAACAGTTGCGGGATTTATCGTTGGCCTTTGCGATCAATGGTACGTTTCGTTCTTTGTGACCGCAGCATTTCTTGCCATACCGCTGGTGCTTTTCCATATCGTAAATTCCCGATTTGAAAGAATTGCCGCAAAAAAGAAGCAGGACGAAAAGTCCGAACAAACGCAAGAGGCTGTTCAGGCAAGCGAGGAAAGCTTCAACATTCGCAAGTTTATCTCTTGCTTCGGTTTGACTACGCTTTGCTTCCTTGCTGTTAATATGATACTTAAAGCAGCAAGGCATGCCGTTTCCTTCTGGGCGCCGACATATCTTGCTGATGCGCTTGGCTTTGAGCCTCGCACGGCTGCCTTGATTTTTGGACTGACGGCTGTGATCAAGGTCGTAGCTCCGTTTTTTGCATTGGCAATTTACAAGTGGGTGAAGGAAAACGAGCGCGTGGTGATCTTGATCTCCATGGTCATTTCTGCGTCGTGCTTCTGCTCCATGCTCGTGATCAAAAATCCCCTTGTACAGGTGGTTCTTTTTACGGTTGCGCTGTTCTTTATTGAAGCCTCCGGCTCTATCATCGGCTCGGTGTTCCTTCTCAGCTTTAAGCAGTTTGGTTGCGTCAGCGCTATCTGCGGCTTCTTTGACAGTATTGCATATCTGACGGCGGCTGTTTGTACCGTACTTTTCACCAGCGTTCTTTCGGGTGGCGGCTGGACGGCAGTACTTTGGGTCTGGACGGCTTTGCCCATAGCGGCGGGGCTCGTGATCGCCGTGGTGGTCAACAAAAAGAAATTTTATGTTTCCACAGATAAAAAACACAAGATCAGAAAAGGAGAACAACAATGAAGATCAAACAGGATATTCACATTCACTCATACCACTCCCCCTGTGCTCAAAGCAACGCCACCCCTCAGTTCTATATTGATAACGCAGCTGAAAGAGGCCTTGAGCTGATCGGATTTGCCGACCATATGTGGGACAACGGACACGGTTATTCCATTGCGTCTTATGAAAGACACCAAACCAATTTCGCGCGTTTGTTAAAGATAAAAGACGATCTCGCAAAGTGCACCATTCCCGATGGATTGCGAGTGCTTGTTGGCTGCGAAAGCGATTTTACCGCAGACAGCACGCTCGGTATTTCACGCGAGGTCGCAGCGCAGCTCGATTTCGTCCTCGTTGCACATTCACATACGCATTTTCCCGAAATTTGCCCCTCGCCTTACAGAGACGATCGCTTCTCCTGCGCAAAATTCGCGCTGAATGCGTTTAAACGACTGATGAAGCACCCCGATGCAGATCTGATCACCGCAATTCCGCACCCGATAGCAACGCATTATGTTGGGCAGGAAGGATCAGACTTAGATGCTATTGCAGCAATCAGCGATGCGGAATTCAGAGAAGCTTTTTTGCTTGCAGCAGATAAGCAGATCGGAATCGAGATCAATGCCCACATCGCCATGTTTGCCCTTAAAGCGGCAGGCACCGACATAAAGGATATTGACAAGATAAAAAATAATGAGTATTACCGTATGTTCAGCATTGCCAAGGAAACCGGCTGTAAGTTTACTTTCGGTTCCGATGCACATAGCCAGGGTGCTGTGGAGTATTTTGCCTACGCACAGGCAATGGCAGATGCACTCGGTCTTACCGATGACGACGTGATCTTGCTTTGACATACATCAATACATAAAAGCAACGATCATTAAAGGAGAAAAGCCATGAAAATCAAGCAGGATATTCACATTCACACCTACATCTCCGCCTGTGCTCAAAGCAACGCCACCCCTCAGTTCTATATTGATAACGCAGCTGAAAGAGGCCTTGAGCTGATCGGATTTGCCGACCATATGTGGGACAACGGAAAGGGTTACTCCATTGCATCATATGAAAGACATCATGGTAATTTTGCAAATCTCATAAGAATAAAAGAAGATCTCGCAAAATGCACCGTTCCCGACGGATTACGCGTATTGGTTGGTTGTGAAACCGATTTTGTCGCCGACAGCACGCTCGGTGTTTCCCGTGAGGTTGCATCACAGCTTGATTTCGTTCTCGCTCCGAATTCGCATACGCATTTCCCCGAGGTTTGCCCATCTCCTTACAGAGATGATCGCTTCTCCTGCGTAAAATTCTCGCTGGACGCGTTCAAACGACTGCTGAAGCACCCCGATGCAGATATTATTACCGCAGTTGCGCACCCGATAGCAACGCATTACGTTGGGCAGGAAGGATCGGATATTGACGCTATTGCAACGATCAGCGATGCCGAATTCAGAGAAGCTTTCTTGCTTGCGGCGGATAAGCAGATAGGAATTGAGATCAATGCACATATTGTTATGTTTGCCCTTAAAGCGGCAGGCACCGACATAAAGGATATTGACAAGATAAAGAATAATGAGTATTACCGTATGTTCAGCATTGCCAAGGAAACCGGCTGTAAGTTTACTTTCGGTTCCGATGCACATAGCCAGGGTGCTGTGGAGTATTTTGCCTACGCACAAGCAATGGCAGATGCACTCGGTCTTACCGATGACAACGTGATCTTGCTCTGATTATTTATGATCACATACGCAAAAAGTCCGAACGCAACGCGTTCGGACTTTTTGTCTTTTACTATTCACCGAAAAGCCCTTGACAAACCTACTTTTATAGTGATATAATAGCACATATGCCGGAGTGGCGGAATTGGCAGACGCCAGGGACTTAAAATCCCTTGACATTCGTGTCGTACGGGTTCGAGCCCCGTTTCCGGCACCAAAAAGAGCACCTAACGGTGCTCTTTTCTATTATCATTTTAAAATTTCCGCAAAAAATTTCTCAAATCTGCCGCCGTCGACGTCAAAGCGGTGACCGCCCTCCCATAAATTAAATGAGAATTTATCCTCGGCTCCTGCGGCTCTGTAATATTCCTTCGCACGCTCGGCTTCGGGGATTGAGGTCGCATATCCGAAAACAGGATCCACCTTGCCTACGTCTACGAGCAAAAGTCTCGGTGCGCAAAGTCCTGCGACCTCTGCGTCCTGAAACATATATGCCGCGTTTTGATAGCCCCAATCGTCAAAGCATTCGTACGAACGGTCGTTGAAAAAGCCTGCGGCGTAGCCCGCCTTTATCCTTTTATCCGCTGCCATTGTATGCATCGTATAATATCCGCCGTACGAAAGACCCATCATGCCGATCTTGTCCTCATCAACGCAATCGAGCGAAGAAAGCCAATCGATCGATCGGCGTATGCAAAACACTTCAAGACCAGTCAGGGACATTCCAAATCTTTTAAGCTGTGTATCGTACGTGCGACGGCTTTTGTACGGCACGCCCTTCGGCGGCTCGGCGGGCTCGTCGGGCACGGTAAATAGCCACGTGAGAAGCTGCGGAGCAAACACTATCAGACCTTGTTCAAGTGCTCGCTTTATAAAATAACTGTAATTATTCTCACCCCACATATCGCCGCACTTTTCGGGCGTTCCTCCTCCTCCGTGCTGTGCGATAACGAGCGGTGCGCGCGTCACTCCGTTCGGTATCATCAGTATACCGTAAAAGAAAAATCCGTCCGCGACCTCAATACTGACGCGCTCGATAGACGAAAAATCATCTCGTGCGACAAATTCGCGTTCGGCGCGCGGTATTCCGTCGGCTTTGGGCTCGCCTATCATCTCCATGTATTTTTTTCTGTACTCTTCTCTGTTTTGAGCCAGCTTTTCCGGCGAGAAAAATTCGTTCCTTGACGCTTTTGCTTTTGTAAGCTCCTTTTCCATATACGAATCTATGGATTCAAGGTATCTGCGGCGGTACTCATCTCCCTCGTTTATCTCGCAGGTGTAAAACTTTTTTCCGTTATAAATGTTCATATCATCACCTCAAGGCAATTATAACATACATTTTGATTTTTGTATACCCCCTCGAACAAAATCCCCTCGCGTATTTTGTCACGCGGCGACAGGCTTCGTCATAATATGATATTGAGAGGCGAAAAGCCTCGACAATCTTCAGGAGGAATTATTTTATGAACGGCTGCCTTTGCAATATTTTCGACGACAACAACATAATCTGGCTCGTCATCATCGCGCTCCTTCTTCTCTACTGCTGCAACGGTTGAGAATAAAAAAGGCTACCGCCCCGGCGGTAGCCTTTTACATTACAGCTGTGTTTTTATTTTCTTAAGGCAATCCTCGCAAATGCGCTTGCCGTTGAAATATACTACGTTGTCAGCATTGCTGCAAAAAACGCACGCAGGGTGATATTTCATAAGAATGATCTTATTATCATCGGTATATATTTCAATAGGATCCTTCTCCTTTATGTCCATGGTCTTACGTATCTCGATCGGCAAAACTATTCTGCCGAGATGATCGACCATTCTTACCATTCCCGTTGACTTCATATTTCCTCCAAAGCTTTATTATTTTCACTTACATTATAAAGCATCGAAATTTGTCTGTCAATGGCAATATATGGAAATTAATATATTATTTACAATTTATTTGTCGAGCAAGCATCGCAAGACTAAACGTCCTTTTTCGTGGCAATAATTAAATAAAAGGAAGTGATTATTATGATAAAAGGAAGTCAAAGAAAGATAATTCTCATAAACGGCGCGGAATCATCTCCGTTTGAAACCGCATATTTCGTCTTGCGCAGCAGCGCGGAGGATTCGGGGGCGGCGCACGCGGACATGGTGCGCGAGGCTAACCGCATAATCGAGCTGAGCGTGCCCGAAGCCTCGCGGCGCTTTCGCCGCCGCGAGGCCTTCTTGGCGCGCTTGCGCGCCGCCGCCCTGTTCTTCGGAGGAACGCTTACGGGTGGCAGCCTCGTTGCCCTGCTGTTGACAAGATGATTACAGTATGATATAATATATTTAGTTTAGCAACGGTTATTTTTGCGCAATATCAAAAAATGTTCTCGCGGCGGGACGTGTGCTGCGACCAAAGGCATTTTTGTATGTTGCGTGTATTTTTGCGTGCAAATTTTCAAAAGGAGGAAAACAATGCCCGAAAATAAGAAAAATGCAAAAGCGCCGAAGATCGAAGCACCAAGGCACAAAAGAAAGCCCAAAAACACGGGATCTGCTCCAAAAAGATCATATCAAGCGGATAAAAAGCCGAAAAACAAGGGTGAAAAGCCCAATTCTTCCGACCCTAATATAAAAAAAGGTAAAACTCAAAAAACGAAGAAGCTTATTGACGGAAACAGCGGCGAAAAGCTGCGTATAATCCCTCTTGGCGGTCTTGGCGAGGTTGGAAAGAACATCACTGCCATTGAATGCGGAGAGGATATCATAATCGTTGACTGCGGAGTGGGATTCCCCGACGAGGATATGTTCGGAATAGATCTCGTTATCCCCGATATCACGTATCTTGAAGGCAAGCGTGACAAAATACGCGGCATGGTGTTAACGCACGGACACGAGGATCATATCGGCTCGATACCCTATGTTTTTCGATCGATAAATCCGCCGATCTACGGCACGCGCCTGACTCTCAAAATAATTGAAAACAAGCTGCGTGAGCACAAGCTCCCTTGGGACACGTCGCTTAGATGCGTTGATGCGGGCGACACCGTACGGCTCGGCTGCTTCTCCGTTGAGTTCATTCGTGTGAACCACTCGGTTGCGGACGCTTGCTGCCTCGCGATAAAAACTCCTCTCGGAACTATAATACACACAGGAGATTTCAAGCTCGATCTCACTCCTATTGAGGGTGACATTATGAATATTCCGCGCCTCGGTCAACTCGGAAACGAGGGGGTCCTGCTTCTTATGTGCGAATCAACGAACGCGGAGCGCCCCGGCTACACGCCCTCCGAGCGCACGGTCGGCAGATCTCTTGAATACATCTTCGCAACAAACGAGGATAAGCGGATCGTCATTTCAACGTTTTCATCAAACGTTCACCGAGTTCAGCAAATACTGAACGCAGCGGCAGAGCACGGCAGGAAGGTTGCCATAACGGGACGCAGTATGATAAACATTATCACCTCTGCTATCGAGCTTGGCTATATCGACCTTCCCGACGGCGTACTGATCGACATTGGCAGCATAAAGCGTTACCGTCCGCACGAGCTTGTTCTCGTTTGCACAGGCAGCCAAGGAGAGCCGATGTCAGCGCTTTACCGAATGGCTTTCGGAGATCATTCGCAGGTGACGCTCGACCGAAACGATGTTGTGCTTATTTCGGCTTCCGCTATACCCGGAAACGAAAAGCTCGTCGGGCGCATCATAAACGAGCTTTGCCAACGCGGTGTCGGAGTTATAAACGATCCGCTCGGAGGCGGAGTGCACGTTTCAGGCCACGCGTGCCAAGAGGAGCTTAAGCTCATGATGGCACTGACAAAGCCGCTTTATTTTATGCCGATACACGGTGAGGCGCGTCACCTTGAAGCAAACCGCAAAAACGCGCAGCAGATGTCCATTCCCGATGAAAATATTTTCATATCAAAAATCGGGCGCGTGCTTGAGATTGACCGAAAGGGCGCACGGCTTGCCGAAACGGTTACTGCCGGTAATATAATGGTTGACGGCTCGGGCGTTGGCGATGTTGGAGATATCGTTCTGCGCGACCGCCGAATACTCGCCGAGGACGGATTGCTCGTTGTTGTTGCAAGCGTTGATCTCGGCGCAAAGCTCTTGCTCTCAAACCCCGACGTGATCTCGCGCGGATTCGTTTATATGAGAGAATCCGAGGATCTTATCGAGGAGGTCAAGGCGATCGCCGCTGACTCGATCGCGCGCACGCTTATGATGCGCGGACATGCGGACCGTATGCAGATCAAAACAAAGATGCGCGACGAGATCGCTCGCTTTGTTTATCAAAAGACAAAACGCCGCCCGATGATCCTTCCCGTAATCGTTGATGTGTAAAAAGTTTTTATTTCGTTCACAATTACGTCATATCCACATCACTAACTGACAGTATAATGTTTATGTTTGTAAAAATTAAAGTTTCTTAAAGAACAGAAAGGATCCATTCATGGGAAAAAGTAAAAGGATCAGGGCCGAAAGAGCCCAAGCCATTGCGGCAAATCCCGACAAATATGTAAAGCAGAATTCTTCAAAGAAAGCAACGATAGTTACGATCGTGATCGTCGCCGTTATTGCGGCAATGGTGCTCGGTCTCGTTGCCGTTGCCATTGCGCAGTCACTGGGCACATTTGTTCGTTTTCAGACCGCGTATTCTTACAATAAAGACGGAATCAATATTTCGATCAACGGAACTATGCTTTCCTATCTTTATTACCAGCAGTACAATTATCTTTACAATCTTTACGCTCAATATTTTGACAGCCAAAGCTTGCAGAACTATCTTTCCTCGATAGCTACCTCGGCTACAACAAGCGCAAAATCTCAGGCTGAGCAGACCATCAAGCTCTGCGTTGCCGCAACGGCAAACGGAATCAAGCTCGATGATGATGATTACGCTGAGATCAACGAAACGATAAAGTCCATTGAGGATTCCGCAAAGAGCGCCGGCGTATCCATAAACGAAGCATACGGCAATCTCGGAATCAATATAGACGATATTCGCGCTATGCTTGAGCTTTCAACCCTTGCTTCAAAATATAGGGATATAAAGAACGAGGAATTCACAAACGCCGTTAAGGATAACGACGAGGAGCTCAAAAAGTATATGTCGGAGCATATGTCGCTTTTCTATAAGGCGGATTATCTCGTTTATACCTCCGACGATAAGGCCGTTGTCGACAAGTTCAAGAATTTCACAACTGCCGAGGAATTTAAGACCGAGCTTTTGCAGATAACTATGGACAAAAAGTTCAAGACCAAATTTTCGTCTGCCACAAGCTCTCTCGAAGCAAAGGACCTTCCCGTTGTATCGTTGAAGGACGCGATCAAGGATTCGATCTTGGCAGAGCTCAAATATTCTTTGCTTGACATAGAGATCGATGGTCTTAAATTTGAAGATGACTCGACCGAAAAGGAGCGCATCAAGCTCATATTCGAGAAGCTCTACGGTGACACCACCTTTGAAGCAGGCAAGACCGATAACAGCAAGTCAACGGCAACCACGATTTCCGATGCACTTTACACCGCAATTGCTACGGTTGTAAAGGATATGACAACAGAAGCAACCAAAACGATCGGAAACTCCGAAAAGATCGGAAAGGAATATGCCCTGCCCGATCTTGCAGACGAGGAAGATGAAACAGAGGAAGAAGATGAGGAGGATAAGCCCACCGAATCCGAGATTTGGGTCTTTGACAATGCACGCAAAGCGGGCGATTTAAAGATTTTCACCATCGACCCCGAAGATTCTTCGGACACGACCTCTTATTCTGTCTACCTTGTAACAAAGCCCAACTATGTTGATACCGAGATCACAAAGAACGTCGGTCACATTCTTATTGGGGTCGAACAAAAGACAGCATCTTCTGAGGCAACTCAGGAAGAAAAGGATAAGATAGCGGCTGAAAACGACAAGGCATACGCCGACAAGAAGGTTGAAGCAGAGAAGCTGCTCGCAGAGGTTGCAGGTCTTTCCAAGGATAAATTCGAGGAGATAGCCCTTAAAAACACCGAGGACTCAAACGTTTTCTATGAGAACGTACACACCGAGGAGATGGTTGAAGAATTCGAGGAGTGGCTCTTCGACGAAAATCGCACGGTCGGTGAAACGGGTCTTGTTAAAACCGAGTACGGCTGGCACATTATGTATTTTGTCGGCGACGGATATGAGGCTTGGAAGGCAGACGCAATTACCTACCAATCTGGTGATGCATATACCGATTGGTTTGAGGCACTTCCCTACGAAATAAACGTCAACGATAAGGCAATAGCCAACATCTTGGGCTGATAAAGCATGATGGCGGCACGGGTACCCCGTGCCGCCTTTTTAAAAGATATGAAAAAATTTATTATTTTAATTTGCGCGTTTATTATACTTCTCGGCTCGGTGTCATGTGCCCCCGAAAATAATAAACCGATCTTATCAAGTGGAAGCTTCTCGCTTTCACGGGGCGAATTTACATATTTTTTTGTGCGTACCGTTCAAAGCTCGCTTGCAGCATACAGCGAAGAAGAGCTTTCGGCACTCGGATACGATAAATCGAAATCGCCCTCCGAGCAAAAATACGATAACGAAAAAACTTGGTTTGACGTGTTTTTATCGGGCGCTCTTGACTACACACGCGAGCTGCTTGTGCTATGCGAGGCGGCAAAAGAAGCTGAGATCACGCTTGACGCATCTGACGGGTTTGAATCAAAGCTCGAAAATTTTAAATCTCGCATTGAAAGCACATATTCCGTTGATTTCGAAAAATATCTCGAAATAACGTATTACGGCTACACAAGTGCCCGTGAGTTTGAGCAAGCCTTTGAGCTTGAGCTGCTCGCAAGCAAATTCTCCGCAAAGATCGAGGCGGGAATACTTGACAGCATAAGCGATGAACGCGTTGATGCTTACATCAAGGAAAATATCGAGCTTCCGAATATGACGAGCACTCGAAATATTATGCTGATCGTCACAGACAGCGCCGCGCGAGCCGAGGAAATACTCGCCGATTTGCCCGACGAGGATTTTGCCTCTCTTGCAAAAAAGTATTCTATGTCTGCCACGTATCTTTATGAAAACTGCCGCACCGGCGAATTGCGACCGGCGCTTGACGCTTGGCTCGGTGAGGACGGACGGGCTATCGGCGATATCGGAACAGTTGAGGACGGCGGCAAGTTTTCGATCATATATTATTTTGAGGACGGAGAGCCGATTTCCGCCCTTGATGCAAAGGAAGCATTGGCACGCGGTGACTACCGAAAATTCATCGATGCGCTTTTTGATAAATTTCCCGTAATTACCAACGAGGAAATTCTTGCATCACTTGACATTTAATTAAAAACAACATATACTAATACGGAAAATTCGTTTTAGAAAGAGATCTCATATGGTACTTAAAGAAAAGCAAACAACAGTTGCATACAGATGTCCTCATTGCGGAATGGGGGTTGTCAGCGCGGTTGATATTTTTTCGCTTCACGGCGATATGCTGAAGCTCAAATGCGAGTGCGGCGGGAGTGCAATGACCATAGTTCGCTCGGGTGACGGCAAGATCCGTCTTTCCGTTCCCTGCCTCTTTTGCCCGAATCCTCACAACTTCACAGTCAGCTCGAATATGTTTTTTGATAAAGACATTTTCGTTATACCCTGCCCTTACACCGACGTAAACATCTGCTTTCTCGGAAATATTGACAAGGTGCGCCGCGAGCTTGAGCTGACAGAGCTTTCACTGATCGATATGCTCGGTGAGGAAAACATTGCAAAGCTTTCGCAAGCCGAAGATCCGTCACTTCTGACAGATCCCCAAATATTTGATATTATAATGTTTGTCATTCGAGAGCTTGATGCCGAAAACAAGATATTTTGCCACTGCAAGCCCGGCGACGGAAATTTTGAAGTAGAGGTTACCGAGGACGGCATAAAAATAAGCTGCAAGAACTGCGGCGCATCGCAGCTGATCCCAACGGATTCCTTACTGGGCGCACACGCATTTTTGCACTGCGACAGCCTGCATTTAGAGTAACAAAAAAGGGTTGAGCTAAAAGCTCAACCCTTTTGCTTTGGCGAATTATTCAGCGTCGGTCTCAACCTCAACGCACTCGTCGCAATCATCGAGAACGCAGATGTCGCAATCGTCGAGCTCGCACTCGTCACAATCGCACTCTTTCTTATTGAGAAGCTTTATTGCAAGGAAAGCACCTGCTGCGAGAACTGCAACAGTTGCAACGATGATGCCAATGATAAGTCCCCAATTTACACTCTTCTTTTCTTCCATCTTTTTATCCTCCTTTGAAAAATATGCTATTTAACGGTCGATGCGACCTTGTTTATTATAGTATATCATATTTTAGGCAAAATGCAATATTTTTTTAGAAAAAAACATAAAACTTTTCCTCAACAAATTTTGAACAAACACTTTTATTTCGGAAGATAATCTGCTATAATGTTAATTATGATGGAAAAGTTAAATTATGAAAAAATAAGGAATATTCTCGCCGATGCCGGAATTGAAGATGCGGATTTTGAGGCAACGCAGCTTATTTTGCACTTTTGCCCCAGCGTGACCGCCGCAAGTTTACCCTTTTCAAAGAAAAAAGAGCTTATTTGTCCGGAGCTTTCGGCGGCTGTTCAAAAAAGATGTGAGCGCTATCCATTACAGTATATAATAGGTACCTGGGATTTTTGCGGTGAAAAATATCGGGTATCGCCCGATTGCCTTATACCCCGTCCCGAAACCGAGCTGCTCGTTGAAACGGCGGCGCGGCTTTTGCCCGAGAATGCCGAATTTCTCGATCTTTGCACGGGCAGCGGCTGTATTGCGATCTCAACTCTTGCCCGTCGGCGCGACACGACTGCCGTTGCGGTCGATCTTTTTGAAAATACACTTGAATTAGCCCGAAAAAATGCCGAAATGAACGGCGTGGCGGCGCGCGTGACCTTTAAAAAGCACGATGTGCTCTTACCTCCCGCCGACGAAAAGCTTTATGACGCCCTGCTCTCAAATCCGCCGTACATCAAAAGCAAGGATATGAGATCACTTGACCCTGAGCTTTATTTTGAGCCTCGCGCGGCACTTGACGGCGGCGATGACGGATTGGTATTTTACAAAGCCATCATAAAAAACTTCCGAGATCGCATAAAGCCCGACGGCTTTATCCTTTTTGAGGCAGGATACGATACAGCCTCGGCTGTTGCCGAGCTCGGTCGACTTGCCGGATTTTCCGGGGAGGTCATACGCGACCTTTCGGGCATTGACAGAATGGTGCTTTTACGGCATATAATATAAAAAAACGAAAGGCAGATAATATTTTGAAAATTACGGTCCTTGCAGGCGGACTTTCGCCCGAGCGCGACGTTTCGCTTTCCTCAGGCGCGCTGATCGCCGCGTCACTTATAAGATCAGGGCACGATGTTGCCCTTGCCGATGTTTACGAGGGCATTCTTTCCGACTGCGATATAGAAGAACTGTTTACAAAGAATACCCCCGAGCCCTACCGTATCACCTCGACCGAGCCCGATCTCGCCGCGATCATGGCGAAAAACGGAGGTCGGCGCGAGCTGATAGGGCCGAGGATATTGGAGCTTTGCCGCGCGGCAGATGTGGTTTTCATCGCGCTTCACGGCGCTATGGGTGAAAACGGCCAGCTCCAAGCCGTGCTTGATGTTTTCGACATCAAATATACGGGAACGGATTACGACGGCAGCCTGCTCGCCATGGACAAAGAGCTGACGAAAAAGCTGATCGCCGCCGAGGGAGTTCCCGTGGCAGAGGGCATTTGCCTTGATTCCTCAGAGCTTGATCCCGAACTCATACTGCAAAGGGTCGGCCTTCCCTGCGTTATAAAGCCTTGCGACTGCGGTTCAAGCGTTGGAGTTTCGATAGTTAAAAACAAATCCGAGCTTTCTGCGGCACTCGAGCTTGCACGCCCGCTTTGCCGCCGAGTGATCGCGGAAAAATTGATAAAGGGTCGCGAATTTTCCGTCGGGATTCTTGACGGAGAGACTCTGCCTGCCATCGAAATAATCCCAAAAGAGGGCTTTTACGACTATAAAAACAAATATCAAGGCGGCCTTACGGAAGAGGTCTGCCCCGCCGATCTGACAGCAGACGAGGCTGCCCGCGCCGCTGAAACCGCAAAAAAAGTCTTTTCTGTTCTGCGCCTGCGCGGATATTCCAGAATTGATCTTATCATGGAGGAAAACACGGGCGTTTTCTATTGCCTTGAAGCAAACACTCTGCCCGGAATGACACCGACGAGCCTTCTGCCACAAGAGGCGGCTGCCGTCGGCATAGGATACGACGAGCTGTGCGAAAGGATCGCAAAGCTTGCAAAAAAAGAGCGCGAGATCTGAAAGATCTCACGCTTTTTTTATAGAAAACAGTTTTTTCGAATTTTTCATAAGCTGCTCAGCAAGCTTTTCTGCGCCCTCGCCGCGTGCGTCGGCAAGAGCAGACAGAGTGTGTATCATATACCCCGAATGATTGAGCTTACCGCGGTGCGGCGTGGGTGCGAGATACGGGCAGTCCGTTTCGATAAGTATTTTATCGCTCGGCAAGGCCGCGGCGACCTCTTTTACCCGAGGTGCGTTTTTAAAGCTGATAACGCCCGAAAACGAGATGTACCACCCACGTCTTGCAAGATCAATTGCCATTTCCCGACTGCCGCTGTAGCTGTGAAACACGCCCTTTACATCGGGATATTTCCGTATCATATCAAAGCAGTCGCCGTGTGCGTCACGGTCGTGGATTATCACGGGCAAGCCGTATTTTTGCGCCATTTCCATTTGGCGTTCAAAATACACGGTCTGCTTTTCTTTATCCGTATCGTCATAGTGATAATCAAATCCGATCTCACCCAGCGCAACGATCTTATCTTCCTTTTCGATCAATTCGGCGATCTTCGCAAGCTCTTTTTCGGGTTCTTCTTTAAGATACTGACAGTCCGACGGGTGTATGCCGACGGCGGCGAACATTCCCTCATATTTCTTTGCCTGCTCAATAACACCCCGCGAATTTTCGGGATTTGTGCCGACGTTTATAATGTACGAAATGTTCTCCCCAAAAACCTCGGGCAAAAGCGCGTCAGCGCCACCCTCGTATTCGTCTTCAAACCGCGAATCCGTATAATGCGCGTGAGTATCAAAAAGCTTCATTATCTTACGCGTTCTCCAAGAGGTGTATCGTCTGCGAGGAACACGACGCGAACGGTCTGCTCTCCCGATGCAAGTATCATGCCGTTGCTCTCAACACCGCAAAGGGTTGCGGGCTTGAGATTTGCAACGATTATTATTTTTTTGCCGACAAGATCGTCAGGCTCATAAAATTTCGCAATTCCCGAAACGACCTGGCGCTGTTCATATCCAAGGTCAACCTGAAGCTTTAGGAGCTTCTTGGCTTTCAGAAGCTTTTCGCAAGCGATGACCTTTGCCGTGCGAAGTTCGATGTTCATAAAGTCCTCAATACCGATGAGCGCACAGCCCTCAGGCTTTTCCGGCTTTTCCTCTGCTTTTGCGGCTGCTGCCTTAGCCGCCATATCAGATTCGATCTCGGCGAGCATCTTCGCCTCGTCTATACGGGCAAAGAGCACCTTTGAATCTGCGACCTCCTCGTTCGGCACAAGCGAGAGCGCAAAGCATTCGTCCCAAACGGGATCTTCATGCTCGCCCCTTGCGCGCGCGGCGTCGATCTTTTCGGTTATCGCACTCGCATTTATCTCACGGAGTATCTCTTCGGCGGTTGCTGGGATAAAGGGATAGAGCAAAAGTGCGGCACAGCGTATCGTGTCAAGCAGATTATAGAGCACCGTTCCAAGCCTTGCCTTTTTCGCCTCGTCCTTTGCAAGCACCCAGGGCGTCGTTTCGTCTATATACTTATTCGCGCGGCGCAAAAGCGTGACGATGGAATCGGTCGCATCGGCGACGTGATATCCGTTCATGTATTCTTCGACCTCGGCGCGCGCTCGGCTTACGGCTTCGGCGAGCTCGACATCAAGCGGCTCTTTCTCCGTCGGCTCACAGATGACCTTGCAGAAATACTTTTTCTGCATATCAAGCGTGCGCTTGACAAGATTTCCAAGATTATTAACAAGATCGCCGTTATAGCGGTTTATAACGTTTTCATAAGTGATGCTTCCGTCGCTTCCGTAGGGCATTTCGGCGAGTGCATAATATCTCACGCCGTCAACTCCGAAGCGCTCCGAAAGCTCATCGGCATAAATAACGTTTCCCTTGGATTTTGACATCTTATCAAGTCCGAAATTGAACCAAGGGTGACCGAAGACCTTTTTCGGAAGGGGCAGGCCGAGTGCCATAAGGAAGATCGGCCAATAGATCGTGTGGAAACGAAGAATATCCTTTCCGATAATGTGCACGACCGTATCCCAAAGCGACTTGAAGCGCTCCGACTGCTCCTCATACGATCTATCGGGATCGTAACCGATCGCTGTGATATAGTTCGTGAGTGCATCGAGCCAAACATAGATTATATGTCCCTCAATACCCGTTTGAATTCCCCATTTGAACGCGGTGCGCGAGATGCAAAGATCCTGAAGACCCGCCTTTAAGAAATTATTGACCATTTCCTTCTTGCGCGATTCGGGCTCAATAAATTCGGGGTGATCCTCAATATATGCGAGCAGACGGTCGGCATAATTGCTCATTTTGAAGAAGTATGCCTCCTCCTTTGCCTGCGCGACGGGACGTCCGCAATCGGGGCATTTGCCATCCGTTATCTGCGATTCGGTGAAAAACGACTCGCACGGCGTGCAATACCAGCCCTCGTAATAGCCCTTGTATATATCGCCTTGATCGAGGAATCTTTTAAATATTTTCTCAACGGTTTTTACATGATTTTCGTCCGTTGTGCGGATAAAATAATCATAGCTCGTGTTCATTTTATCCCAAATGCCGCGCACCTCGGCGGCAACGCCGTCAACGTACTCCTGAGGAGTCTTTCCTGCCTCGATGGCGCAGTTTTCAATCTTCTGACCGTGCTCGTCCGTGCCCGTGCAGAAGAATACGTCATATCCCTGCGCGCGCTTATAGCGGGCGACGGCGTCCGTCATTATGACCTCATAAGTATTGCCGAAATGCGGCTTGCGCGACGCATATGCGATCGCTGTGGTTATATAAAATTTCTCATCTTTCATCGAATGTTACCTCCGTTTTTGTCTTTGCTTTCGGCTCTTTTCCGAACAGCGTAGCGTTAAAATAGAAATATGAGATCAGCATATAAGGTACTGTAAAAATCACGAAAAGCATTCCCACCGTTAAAAACGACAGGGCTATCCACAGAATAAAGCTCGCACGGAATGCATATATCCTTGCACTTTTTCGCTCGGTTGCCGAAAATGCGGCAAAAAAGCACGTTTTCAAGGGCTGACCCTCTCCGCATACGACCGCAGCGGGGACCGAATAAAGCCTGCAATATGCCAAGAACAAAATCGCCGCGACCAAAAGAAGCACAATATACGCAGCAAGCATATAAAAAATCGAAAGCGCCTCAGAAAGCCTGATCACATAAGCGGAAAAATATCCGTAAAGCATGATCGGCAGAGCCGTTACGGCATACGCCGCAAGCGCGCGCGTATATTTTTTCGGCTCATAATAATAAAACATCTCGGTTATTTTTGCATCATTCCCTGCCGAGATCATCGAGGCAAGCCTGAACATACCGAAAAAAACGGGTGCGAGCGCCAAAATACCGATCACATCGAAAACAAGCTCAACTATCGGCGAAGGCAGCGTCGGTATTAAATTCCGGATCACCGCTTCGCAAAGCTTTGGCGCTATGTATACGGCAGCTGCAAAAAACACCGCAAAAATGAGCTTTATCAAAGCATTTGGCTCAGCGAGTGCTTTTTTTGCCTCTTTTTTTATTTCTTTTCTGTTTATCTCCAATTTTATACCCTATGATCATAAAAATAAATACCTATTATATTATTATAACATATTTTACATTTTTTACAAGGGGTCTGCTCAAAAAAAGCCGAGCTTCGCTCGGCTTTTTTGTTATTCATATTTATCGCAAAGCTCGGCGAGCCTGTCGTTTATAAGATTTAAAGATCTGTAAAGCACCTCTCGGTCGGCATCGCTTATTCCCTCTCTCGTTGACATAAAATATAAATTTGTATATTCGGCCGCGCGTGCCGCCACGGCTCGGCCTTCGTCCGTTAGCGTCAGCGCCGCGCGGTATCTCTTTTTCGACGACCGTTCAACGTATCCGCGCTCCTCAAGCTGCTTTATCGTGCGCGACATAAGCGCCTTGTCCTCAGCACACATATCGCAAAGCTCCTTTGCGGTGAGTGAGCCGTCGCGAAAAAGATAATAAAGGCAATAAAGATGCGTGCTGCGCAGATCAAACTCCGACATTATCTCGGTTTTCAGCTTTCTTATGCTGTGGTTTATCTCAGCTATCAAAGAAGTAAATCGTTCAAAATTCTCCATAACCATTACTCCGCAACAAATATAAAAGGATATATATCCTGGCCGCCGTCAATAAAATAGATCTCGATATCGGGGTAATTTTCGCAGAGCCAATCTCCGAGCTCGGATCGCTCCGATTCGTCTGCGTCCTTGCCGCAAAAAACGGTGAGCATTAATTTATCGCCGTCCGAAAGCAGAATATCAGCAAGCCCGTGGGAAGCGTCCCGCCTTTCCTTCTTTGCGATAACGATCTCTTTGCCCACGATTCCGATAGTATCCCCGTTCTCAATATGAACTCCGTTCATATCCGCATCACGTATCGAGGGGGAGATATATCCCGACGTCACTCGCAACATCGCAGCCTCGACCTCGGCAATTATCTCTTTCGGGCGGGGAATTTCGGTGTTTATCGAAGAAACTCCAACATAACCCGTACCTATATTCTTGCTCGGAATAACATAAACGTCGGCACCCTCATACATCTGCGCCGCCTGCTGTGCTGCCATCAAAATATTTCCGTTATTCGGGAAAACGAAAATATTATCTGCGTTTATCTTTGAAAACGCCTTGAAGAAATCTCCTGCCGACGGGTTTTGCGTTTGACCGCCGCGAATGACCTCGTCAGCTCCGAGCTCAAAAAAGACCTTTTCAAGACCCGGTCCGTTCGCAACGGAAACGATCCCGTATTTCTTTTTTTCGGCTTTTTTCTCCTCGGCGATCGTTTCCGAATGCTGAAGCGACATATTCTCTATTTTCACCGTGAGCATTTCGCCGAATTTGCGAAGATGAGCGATAACCGCCTCAGGCGTAAGCGTGTGAACGTGGACCTTTACGACACTGTCCGTTCTGAACGCGACAACAGAATCACCAATGCCGCCAAGGAACGCTTTGAGTGCATCAAGATCGAAATTCTCAATATCGGTCTTCTTGTTTTGCAGGCGCAAAAGCACCTCGGTGCAATAGCCGTAGGTCATCTCGCTATCAGGGCCGAACGCCGAAAGATCCACTGTCGCTTTTGACTTTTCGGAAATAAAATGCGGGCTTTCAAGCTCCTCACCGTTAAGGACCCTGTTAAATCCGTCAATAATGTAAAAGAGTCCCGCTCCGCCGCTGTCAACAACTCCTGCCTCTTTAAGCACGGGCAGAATTTCCGGCGTTCTGTCAAGTGATGCGTGCATCTCTTTAACGAGGTCCGAAAAAAGGCTTCTTATCGTGCTTTTCGGGGTTATGCGGTGCACAGCATACTCAACCGCCTCTCGCGCAACCGTAAGTATAGTTCCCTCCGTCGGTGTCATGACCGAGGTATATGCCTGATGAACTCCTACCTCAAGAGCGTGTCCGAGTGTTGCGGCGTCCGCCTCCTCGGAGCTTTCAAGCCCCTTTGAAATGCCGGCAAAGAACTGCGAAAGTATTACTCCCGAATTTCCGCGCGCGCCGAGAAGCATACCGTGTGAAAGAAATTTCATGACCTGCGCCAGATCATTCGTGTCTACATTCTCGATAGCGGCGATACCGCTTTCGATCGTCATTTGCATATTATCGCCCGTATCGCCGTCAGGAACGGGGAAAACATTAAGACGGTTGACTTCCTCGGCATTACTTCTCAGCTGTGCCGCGCCGCCGAGCGCCATTTTTGCCATCAGCTGGCCGTCTATTACAGCGGTATCCTTATTTTCTAAATTCTTATTCATATAAGCTTATCTTTCCTTACCTATAAAGAACAGTGCAAGCGTGCCGGGTCCCGAATGTGCACCTATAACAGGACCTACGTACGTTATTATATCCACGTTTGCGCCGTATCGGTCAAGCAGTATATTTTTTAGATCGTTTGCGTCCTTTTCGCAATCTCCGTGTGATATGAAAACAGGGCTCGCTCCGGGTTCTTCTGCAAGCTGACCGTATCTGTTCGCCATTTCAACGATCGCATTTCTGCGTCCGCGTATTTTTGCAACGGGCACAAGGTGTCCTTCATTATCAACGTGCATAACGGGCTTTATTCCGAGCGCATTGCCGAAAAGTGCCGCAGCGGGACTGACACGGCCGCCGCGTTTGAGATAAACGAGATCGTCAACCGTAAACCAATGGCAGATCTTGAGTATATTATCTCTTATATACTGCGCATTCTCCGACAGACTTGCTCCCGCTTTCTTCTTCTCAACGGCAAGATAGAGCGCCATGCCCTCGCCTGCCGACGCGCAAAGCGTGTCCACGACCTCGATCTTCCTTTCGGGATACTTTTCCCCAAGCTGCAAGGCTGCAAGGCGAGATGAGTTGAAGGTTGTGCTTAGTCCCGAAGAAAAGCCTATATAAAGTACGTCTTTTCCCTCTTTTAATATCTTTTCAAAGGAATTTGCAAAGGTTTCGGAGTTCACCGCCGCCGTTTTGGCAACGCCCCCTTCTCTCATTTTGCCATAAAACTCAACGGCACCCATTTCGCCGTTTGCATATTCCTTTCCGTCGCTGTCAAAACGGAAGGTGAGGCTCTCGCAGATCACTCCCCAGCTTTCAAGTATTTCGGGGGAAAGATCGCAAGCAGTATCCGTAAAAATAACATATTCGCTCATAAAATCTCCTTTGTGGGCCTACTATATTAAAATATACGAATTCATTATAACATATACTTGTTGATTTGTCAACAAGTTTTCGGCGTATAAAAAAGCTCCCTCATTGGGAGCTTTTTCTTACTCTGAAAACCTTTAAAGTATCGCCGCTGACCTTAAATTCTATTTCGTACCCTGCGAACGGGAAACCGTATTCGCGCTCGGGGTCGTCCTGATACGAGGGGCGCGGATCCTGTGCGAGCACTTCAATTAAAGCCTCGCGCTTATCCTCCGGGATAAGCTCTATCAGCTCACTCGGAAAATCCACGCAAATTCCGTATCCGACGAGCGCATCGGCAAAGCCGCCTGCGGCGTCCTCATGGCTATCGGTATACGCAAGATATGGCTTGATATCGTATATCGGCGTGCCGTCCTTCATGTCGGCTCCGCTGACGGTCAGCACTGTGCCGCCCTCCGTTTTCACATCGAGCAGGCGAAGCGATGAAAGCCCCAGCCCGTTCGGGCGGAAGGGCGAGCGCGTGGCAAAAACGCCCATTCTTTTATTGCCGCCGAGCCGCGGCGGTCGAACGGTGAGCGCACCGCGGTATTTTGCCTCGGAAAATCCCCAAATGACCCAAATGTGCGAAAAATCCGAAAGTCCCCGAACAGCCTCGGGAGCTGAAAATTCAGGCTCAAAAACGATCTTCGCCACAAGCTTATCCGATATTCCGCTTTGGCGCGGAACACCGAATTTTTCGCCGAAATCCGTTCTTATATATGCTATCGGTCTTATCTCTTTATTCATCGTCCGTATCATACTTATAATCCGAGTTCTCAAAGATCGTCCCAAAATCCGACGGATCGCCTCTCAAATTTTGCGGTTCTTTTTTTCCGACAATGAAAATAATGATCGCCTGAGCAAGACTTATCAGTATTGAAAGGACCAAAAAGACCGTTGCGTTTTCAGGTGAAAAGATCTTATAAATGCACCAAAGCGCCATAAACATATGCACCATATAAACGATCGTTACGACAGAGAGCGCAATATCCGCCACCGTAAGGAGCAGCGACAGTGCCTCAACGATACCGCTTAAAGCTCCAAAAGCCGTAAGTATAAAAATAAGCGCGTAAAGTATCGTCGTTGCAAAGAATAAAGCAACCACGGCAACCGTCTCCCGAAGCAGCTTTCTGCCGTATCCCGAAGGCGCTTTTCCGTTATTGTACATATCCGCAAGCTCACCTGTCGCTTTTTGGCTAAAAAAAGGCACCCACGCGTGCCACGGGCGCGCGTATCCAACCTTTTTCAGCATTCGCATAAGCCCGATGCTCTGCAATATATACGCCGCCACGGCAACGCAAAAAGCTATTATGTAAGCGGCGGTCACAGCGCCGATAAAAAAGGCAATAAATACGTCAAAATAACCCTCAACGGGACTAAATATATTATCGTATCCTTCCTGAGTGATCAATCCAAGTAAAAAGTTCATGGTAATCTCCATTCCGCCGCCGGGGCGGCGCGAAAAATAGTTTTGAAAATTCAAATGTGTTCGATTTGCGAACAAAAACGGGTTCGTGGCCCGTTTTTAATTTGAATTTGGCAGCGTGAACAGTAAATAATCTACATAGACATATAATCTTTCACGCTAATCTCCTTTCAAAATTATTATACTATTCCGCTGTATTTTTGTCAATACGAATAAAATGCTCAAAAACGGGAAGAATTGATTAGAAAGGAGATCGACATGAAAAAAATTGCAATACTTTGTACCGTTATACTCATATCTTTTTCCCTGCTTTGGGTGCTCCCCGTTCACGGCGAGGACAAGATATACGACAGCGTGATCCGCCTGCACGTGCTTGCAAACTCCGACAGTGAGGAAGATCAAAGCATCAAGCTTTCGGTTCGCGACGAGGTGGCAAAGCTTACGGACGAGCTGACAGAAGGCTGCACCGATATTGATACGGCAGAAGCCGTACTTCGCGAAAACCTCGGCAAGATAGAGGAATGTGCCAAAAAAAAGCTTGATGAGCTTGGCTGCTCTCTGCCCGTTCGCGTTGAGCTCGGACGCGAGAACTATCCCACAAAAAGCTATGAAAGCATCTGCTTCCCGGCGGGCAATTACCGTTCATTGCGCGTGATGATCGGCGAAGCCGAGGGACAAAACTGGTGGTGCGTGCTGTTCCCTCAGCTGTGTCTTGGCGCGGCGAGCGCAAAGCAAGCCGAGAACGCTTTTATAGAGGTCGGATTCACGCCCGAGCAATATAAAATAATAACAAAGACCGATGAACCGCAGTACAAGCTCCGCTTCAAGATACTTGAAGCTCTCGGAGGAAAATAAAAAAGCAAGGCAAAGCCTTGCTTTTTTTATCCTACCGCATCGGATATGATGAACGGTTCTCCCTTTGTTTGTATCTTTGCCGCCGGCTTGGTTTTATCCGTGATGCCGAGTATCTCGCTGACAGTTACAAGCTGATATCCTTGCTTGACCAATTCCTCCGCCGCGCGTGCAAATATCTCATAAGAAGAAAGGTAAAGCTCATGCATGAGTATTATATCGCCGTCCTCGACGTTTTGGACTATATACCTAACCTTTTCTTCGATGAAATCCTCTGCTTCATCAACGTTTGAGGTCGCACCGCGCCAGTCCTCTGTGTCAAGGCTCCAGTTTACCGTGTGAAGCCCCATTCCCGCCGCAATATTGAGCTGTGACTGTGTTGCCGAGCCGCCGACGGGTCTGAAAAGTCTTACGTCCTTTCCCCACTCCTCCTCGATCGCGTTGACCGACTTTGTCAGCTGCTCGCGAGTTGCGCTGTCTGACATAGACGTGAAATTCGACGGGTGACTGAACGTATGCGTACCGATCTCGCAGCCCTGCTCGGCAATTTTTTCATATGTTGATGCGCTCACGTAATCGTGGCGGTTAGCCACCTGAAAAAATGTGGCGCGTCCGCCGAGCGCTTCAAGCTTTGAAAGTATTTTATCTGTTACGACGGGGGTTGGCCCATCGTCAAACGTAAAAGCTATCCTCTTGCCCGTAACCGTGCCCGCAGGCTCACTCGGAGCTTCACAGGCAAAAAGCGGACAAAGAAACAGCAGCGCGGCAAATGCGGCTGCCGCACGCAAAAAGATCCTTTTTTTCACTATTCTCTCCCCCAAGAAAATTATTTGTGATATTTGCCCCCCGTGCTTATGTTCATTGCACGGTACAGCTGCTCGAGCAGCATAACGCGCGCAAGCTGGTGCGGGAACGTCATTTTCGAGAACGAAAGCCTAAGGTCGCTTTTCGCCTTAAGCTGCGCCGAAAGCCCGTACGAGCTGCCGATGACAAGACATAAATTCCCCGTTCTCATTCTCACGTCATCAATAAATGCCGAAAAATCCTCGGACGAACACTCCTTGCCCTCTATGCAAAGTGTGACGAGCGTTGATTTTTGCGGTATTTCAGCCGAAATTTTTGCGCCCTCGGCAGAAAGTGCCGCGGCGATCTCGGATTCTGACGGCTTATCGGGCAATTTTGCTTCCCGAAGCTCCGTGAGCGTTAATTCACAGTATGCGCCGAGGCGCTTTTTATACTCTGCGACGGCGGCGCGCAAATAATCCTCTTTGAGCGACCCGACCGCTATTATTTTCACCTTTAACATCAGATTATCACCGTTTCCGAGTCGGGACACGCGGCAAAAAGGCTAATGCCCTCAAACCCTAAAAGTGCCGACCCAACCGTTTTTGTAGCCATCTCGGGCGTGTTGTTCTCCTCGCTTAAATGCCCGAGCGCAAACCTTTTCGTGCCGCTTTTTGCAAGCTCTGATGCAAGCGCGGCGCAATCCTTGTTTGAAAGATGACCCGTGCGCGAAAGTATCCTCTTTTTAAGCTCGGGCGGATAAGGCCCCGTCAACAGCATCTCCTCATCGTGATTCGATTCGATAAGCACCGCGTCGCAGCCGAGAAGGCCGTTTTTCATATCATCGGTGACATATCCCGTATCCGTTGCTATCCCAAACAAAAAATCTCCAACCTGCACGCGATATCCAACGCTCATTGCACTGTCGTGGCTCGTGCAAAACGAGCTGACAGAGATCCCGTCAAGCTCCACCGAAAACCTCGGTGGGTGCACGACCGTATGCTGCCAAAGCGGCGAGTCCTTTTGTATATTCGCCCGCTTTGCCGACATCTCCGTCATATGCACGGGGATCGGGTGCTTTTTTTCAAGCACAGTAAGTGCGCTTATATGATCTGTGTGCTCATGCGTTATAAATATCGCATCTATCTTGTCAACATCAAGCCCAACGCGTTCGATCGCGGCAGTAAGGCTTCTTGCGCTTTTGCCTGCGTCTATGAGAATTGTGCTGGTTTTGGTCGAAACAAGAGTTGCGTTGCCTCCCGAGCCCGAATACAGAGAAATTATGCGAAGCCCCGTCATGAAGCAATACCCAAAAGCTCGGCAAAAAACGGCAGCACGAAAATATCCATAAGCTCGTAAACGTATATGAGTATCAATGGAATTATAACGGTAACGACCCATTTTGAGCGCTCAAGCCGACGCTTGCCGTCCTCAATATATGCGGTCTTTTCTTCCGCGCTCATAGTGTTCGGCAAATCCTCGCACTTTAAATTTTTTCTTGTAAAGCCACGATTGTATATGACGTATAAAAAAGCCACGGCAGCGGTGACGGCCGTATAGCCTATCAGCGTTGCAAGCGGGAAAAATCTTATAAGTATCAAATACGCAAGAAGCAAAATAACGGTGTTGACAAAAAGCATTATTACGTACTTTTTGTTAAGTCCATTTTTCATACTATCTTCGTTGCTCCTATCGGTCGAATACAAAGCGGGATCGATGATCCGGCACCGAAAACTCCGTCCATAAGCGCGCAAAAGCCCTTGACCTCAGCCGCAGGGACATATGCCTGTATAGTTCCGGCAAATCCGCCTCCGTGAACACGGTATGCACCGCCGAGCTTCTGAAGATACCGCTCGGCAAGATTGAGCGCGAGCGAAAGCCCCTGCTCTTTTACGTTGACCGTGGTATAAACGTTCTGCAAATAGCAAAAGCTTGAGCGTCCCGAGGCAATAACTCCATCAAAATAGCGGCGAAGATCTCCCGAACGAAGTGCATCACCCTGGCTCTTGACGCGGCGATTCTCGGCGAAGAAATGGAGTGCGCGAAGCACCGCACGGTCGCCAAACTCGGTGCGAAGATCCATAATATTGTCAAGCACGTCTTCTTCCTTTACGTCACGGAGCACTTCTTTTCCGAATTTTTTTGCTATCGCCTTCATCTCGGCGGGGACGGCAGCATAATCGGGCGTAAGGTCTGCGTGGTTACCGCCCGTGTCAACTATGCAAAGCCTGTATCCTGCACCCGTGATATCAAAATCGAGCTTTTCTATAACGGGCGCTTTCGGGTCGTTAAAATCGATCGAAACGATACCTCCGACAGCGCAGGCGACCTGGTCCATAAGCCCGCAGGGCTTGCCGAAAAACTTGTTTTCCGCAAGCTGGGCGAGCTTTGCTATCTCAACATTGTCGACCGAGCCGTGGTTATAAAGATGATTTAAAATATTTCCGATCATGTCCTCAAATGCAGCCGAAGACGAAAGTCCCGAGCCCTTTAAAACGTTTGAGGTAGTGCAAGCGTCAAATCCGCCGACGCGCAGGCCGAGGCTGCGAAATCCCGCAACCATGCCTGCGATAAGAGATGCGGAGCTGCCAAAGCGGCTCTTATCGGGCTCGGTGTAAAGAGAGATGTCCACCGTATCCTCCGGGAAGCCCTCACTCTTTATTCTGATAATTCCGTCATCGCGGGGTGATGCGACGGCGATAATATCAAGGTCTATTGATGCGGCTATAACGCGGCCGTGATTGTGGTCCGTATGATTTCCCGAAAGCTCGCTTCTACCGGGTACGGAATAAACAGAGATATCCCTGCCCTCTCCGTACGTATTTTCAAATGTATCTATCAGCGAGATTATTCGCTCGGTGCGCTCAGCCTTGGCGTCTTTGTATATAGCCTCAAGCTTTTTTTCGGCAGTGGGGTCGGAAAGTGAGCTTATAAGCATTTTCTTTTTCATATTGCCCTCCGCAGTAACAGAATAATTTTATATATTATATCATTTTTCCGCCCCCGTGGCAAGAGATTTTTCGAACATCTTGCAAAAATCCGAAACTTATGGTATAATTTTTTCGGGTGGTGATTCATACGAAAAATAATGTATTTAAAAATACGACCGATGCGGCTGCCGTGCTCGGCATCGTTTGTTCCGCTTTCTTTTTGCTGGTTGCATACAGCTCCTTTGAGCCGACAGATAAGATCCCAAAGTTTTTCGATGATTCCCAAAATGCCGTATATATCGGTATCCTCGGCGCATTTGCGCTTTCACTTCTCGCAAATATATTTTCGCGCAGCGTGCCGTTTTTCGGGCTCGCGGCGGCGCTTGTTCCGCTTTGGTATCTTTTAAACTGCATGAAAGCCGCTATGCTGACCGGTGAAAACCCCATGCTCTATGTTCTTCTCGCCCTCGTTCACCTTGCGGGCGCTCTGATATACACCTTGCAGTGGCTCATGCACGAGGATCTGAACAGAAGGAAAGCCGTGCTTTGCAGTGTTTCGGCATTACTTACGGTCTTGCTTTATTTTGCCGTTTACGCACTCGTTTTTTGGGACGCAAAATACGGTGAACCTCTTTCTTATCTGCGAGTTGGGCTTGCGGCCTCGGCTATCTTATCCTCTCTTTGCGCGGTGTTCTTTTACAGACCCCTCGCGGGCAAAAAAGAAAGAGCCGCCGGTATATGCGTCACCGTTGGCTTCGCACTTTCTCTTGCGGCTCTCATATTCGAATTTATCTGATCAAATTATCGAGATATGCACGCGGTTTCGCTCAGCTCCCGCGCCGCGTATTTCCAGCATATAATCAAGCACTATAAAACCGTCTGTCAAAAGGCGGTTTTTTACTTCCTTTGCGTGCACTCCCATCTCAAACGTCATAATGGGCGTGTTATAAACACAGATGTGGCGTTTTCCGCTCTCGAAAACGAACGAGGTGGCAAATCCGCCGCTGCGCTCCATCGTTACGACCTGCGGTTGATCGTCAAAAAACCATATCTCGGTGGCAGCGCCCTCCATGCCGGAGAGCTCGCTTTCGTTATACCGAATATATGTCTTCCCTGCGGCGCGAAGCAGCGTAGCTTCCGTCGTCATTTCCGTGTGCTCGTGCTCGACCTCTTTTTTGTCGACCGCTTGCGGTCCTTTTTCGAGCGCATCGAGCAGCGGCGCGGTATTATCGTATCTGTCCGAAATTATTTTGAGCTTTATTTCTTTCTTTTCCAAAATTCTTCTCCGAAAAACGTACTGAAAAGTATTATACATTTTTAATCTCATTTTGTCAATCAAAAAACACCCCGAAGGGTGTTTTTTTATTTGCAAATGATCTTTACGTTAACGGGCTCGATGCCGGACTGAACATAGACTATCTCATTAATCTGAGAAAGCTGAGCCGGTGTCAGCTCGCCGTCCCAAGACACGATAATGCTCGCATCGTCCTCATTGACGACTGCAACGCATTTTTCAAATCCTTTGGCAACAACGAGAGTTTCGATATTCGTCTCGTTTTCCATGTTCTTTGCAAGCTTTGTCATATCCGTGTACGCCGCCGCCTTTGCTTCGGCCGATGCCGCCTCGTCGTCGACAACGCTTTGGAGCACTTCAAGCGCCTCATCACGAGCCTGATTGCGACTGACCTGTGCCGACGTATACCAATCCGTCGTCTCTGTGCCGCCGTTCACCTCGCCGCTGCCCGTGTAGGAATTATCCATGCCGTTGCTTTCGTTGTATCCGCCGTAGCCTCCGCCGCTTGTGTTTGCGATGACCGCCCAGTTGATCCATACCGCCGCGCCGACAAGCACAACTGCAAGTGCGATGATAAGATTGCGCTTTCCGATCTTGTCGAAAACGCCTTTGATCTTGTCGATCGGTTTCTTTTTCTCGATAACCATATCTTTTCCTCCGAAAAAATTTCTTTACGCTATATGTATATTTGACGGCAGGCGCTTTTATGCCGCTTTTTTCTATTTTTTACCTTCCGTGATGAAAATGCGATTTGAGCCGACCCCGTATGCGGCGGACACAAGCGAGATCAGTCGGTTTTTTATGTTTTCGTCGCCGCCGCCCGTGCAAACGATCCCAACACCTGCGATCTTCGGTGTCTCGCGGCGCAATATAACAGCCGACGCAGAGCTGCCTGAGCCGACGGTCACGGGCTTTCCCTTTTCGTCCGTTGCGTATACGTATTCAAATCCGCCCTCAAGCGTGACGGCGACCGTCACATTCGAAACACCGCGTACGCTTGAACAAAGCTCCTTTATCCGCCCTTCAAGCTCGCGCTCGTATTTTTCTATTTCCGAAAGCTCCGAAGAACCACCCGCCGATCTTTCGCCGCCGCCCGAAAAGAGGAGCAGCCCAAGGCCAAGCGCAAGCACGGCGGCGATAAGAAGCCAGCGCGCTGTCGGCGACATCTTTCCGAAAAAATCCTTTACGTTCAAATTTTACCCCCTTAATAATACGTATCACAATCAACACCGACAAGCGAGGTCACGAACTCCTCGATATCATAGGGATTGCAGAAAACGGCCGCTCCGTGCAGCCCGATCGCAACGCGCCTGACGGAAAATTCTCCCCCGTCCGCGAGCGCTTCGACCGAAACCGATATATTGTTTTCATCGATCGAAAAATTTTCACATATAAGCTCGGTCAGCTTTTTTTCAAGCTCCTTTTGCCCAAGCTCGGTAAGTATTCCGTAATATTCGTCCTCCGCACCAAGCTGCGGTGTGCTTTCAAGTATTGGATCAAAGATGCCCGAAAGATCCCCGTCGCACGATGCGCCCGAAAGCGGGGCGGCAAGCGCCGAGATCACGCAAAGCGCCGCCAGCATTTTTACTGCCTTCGAATTTGAGCTGCCCTCGGGCAAAAAAAGCGATACGATCCCTGCGATCAGGGACGCGCCTATAAGAGAAATTATATATTCTTTCATTTTAAGCTCCGACCGCAGCGGTCCCGATAAGCAACGCAAGCAAAAAAACGAACATAAGAGATGTTGCACAAAGGACAGCGGCGATATATCCGAAAACGCTGCCGATCTCCGAAAGCAGCGATGCTTCGCGAGAGCAACCGAGCATAGCAGCGAACCCCGATGCCGCGCTGTTCGCGGTCTTCATTAAAAGCAACGAAAAAAGCGTTGGCAAAAAGATCAAAAATATGATCACGATACCGCAAACACCGATGCTTTTTCGAAGTATCCCGACGCTCGCAGCGAGCGTTTTCATACTTTCGCCGACCGCACCGCCGACGATTGGGATCGCCGAGCCCGCAAAAAACTTCACCGCACGAAGCCCAAGACTGTCCTGACCCGATGCTATTGCGTTTTGTGCCGCCGTCACAGCGCAAAAAAGCATCATAATAAATCCGAGCGCGGTCGTATACGTCTTTTTTATCACGCCCGATATCGGCCGAAGATCAAACGAAGCCGAAAATCCCGTCGTGACCGCGAGCGCAAGGCAAACACCCGAAAACGGAACGATACTGCGCGAAAGCACGTTTTCGCAAATACCGAGAAAGATGCCGAACGCGCCGCCGCTGACACTTGCAGACGCAACGTTTCCGCCTGCGGCGTAGAGCGAAACGGTTATGGGGAAAAGCACGTTGGCAACCGAACAAAGCTCCCCGATATACCGCGCAGACGACGCAACGACCCCGTATTGCAAGGTGAGTGCCGCCGCGCCGACCGCAAAAAACGAGCAAGCCGACAGCATATCCCCAAACTTCGGATCAAGCGAGGTGCGAAATGCCTCGATCGCCGCCGAAAGCAAAACAAGACCGCAAAGTGTGAAAAATATCGGCATTATCTCGGACAATGACGCGCCAAGCGCATCTCCTATAAACGAGAAAACATATTTCCAATCGGTCAGCGCTTCGGCGTCCGAAACGGGATCCTTGCCGTCCACTCCGTCGGGCAACGAGCCCGATATCGAGCCCTCAACTCCGTAAAAAAAATCTTCATATTCCGATTTAAGATCATCATCGACCTCGGCAAACGCAGAAAATGAAAAGAAGATCAAAAAAAGCAGGACGAGGGCAAAGACAAATATACGTTTCATGTCAAATATATAAGCTCCTGCACAACCTCGAGCAGGTCGTTTATCAGCGGCACGCAAAGAAGAAATATCTCGATCTTTCCCGCAAGCTCAACGCAAGAGGCAACCGTTGCCTCCCCTGAATCTCGGCAAACGGACGCGCACCCGTGACAAAGCAGAGCTACGCCGAAGCCCTTGAGGATCACGGCGGCGTATTTTGAGAATCCGACAGAGAGGGACAGCTCGTTCAAATATTCGATGGCAGGCCGTGCCGAGATCAAAAGCAAGGCGGCAAACACCATAAGCGCCGAGGCGCGCAGGGGAATCGAGAATCCCGCGCCGACCTGCTTTATTATCGCCGCCGCACCGATGACGATGAGCGCCACAGCGCAGATCTTTGCGCTGTCCATTAAAGACCGAATACCGACCGCACGGTGGAGATCAGCTCGCCCATTTCCGACACGAGCATAAGCATAACTACAATGACACCGGCAACGGTCAAGAGCATTGCTTGCTCGTCCTTTCCCGATTTCACCAGTATCTGCGAGGCAACGGCGACAAGCACCCCAACTCCTGCAACCTTTAATATAAGTCCTATATCCATAATAATCTCCATTCCGCCGATATAGCGGTGGCACAAATAATAATTGAAATTCAAATGTGTTCGCTTTGCGAACAAAAATGGGTTCGGGTCCCATTTTTAATTTGAATTTTGTAGCGTGAACCGTGAATTTTATTATAAACAAAATAAACTTTCACGCTAACTCCTATAAAAGCAATATAACAGCAAGCGCCGCCGCAGTCATGCAAAGCACGGTGTTCTTGCGCCTTTGTGCCTTTGATCTTTTCTTAAATTCCTCGTAAGCATCGCTAAGACGGTCAATATGATAATCACAATTCTTAACCTCGTCCTCCTTATATCCGGCTCCGAGCCGTGAAGAGAACGAAAGCAAAAGATCACGCGTTTCGCCATCGATCGGCGGCGAAAGTGAAGATAGGAAAGCGCTGAAATCCTCGGGCGTGATCTCACAGCCACACTCCGAAAGAGTTTTCTTGTCGCACCTTCGGAATATCTCGCCAACGGGCACGCAATAGCAGTCTATCTGCGTTCTTATAAACCGCAAAAGCGATATCAACGCCGAAAGCTGTGTGTCTTTTTGCGTTTCGCGGCTGTTGAGGATCACAGACGCAAAAGCACCTCCGGCAAGTATAAGCGCGGCGCCGAAAAGCTTATAGCTCATCATCAAACGTATAAAGATAATCGTCGCCCGACCTGCGTATACCCACAAAATGCGAAAATATTCCCTTTTCTGCAAGCATGGCGATCCCCTTCTTATTTCTCAGCTCCGACTTGTTTCTTGCGTGCGCGGTCGCGAGCAAAGCAACGCCGCAGTTGTGCGCCGCCGCGACCGCGCACGCTTCCTCTGTATCAGCACCGATCTCATCACAAACTATAAGCTCAGGCGATAGTGTGCGCGCGGCAAGCTCGATGCCAAGACCGCGGGGATAGCCCGAAAGCAGGTCTACCGTAAGATTTTCCGGCAGGAAGCAGGAAAGTTCACCGCGCGTGTCGATCACCGCGGTTCTTACAGGTCTCTCGCCACCCGCAACATCTGAAATTATAGCGCGGAGAAGCGTCGTTTTCCCCTCTCCCGGCAAAGAATATACAAGCACACCGGAGAAAAATCCCGTTGATCTCAAAAGTTCTGCGACAGGCTTTCCGACGTGCGGAGCTCGGTGAGGTATTCTTATTGCCAGCGAGAAAACGTCATAAACCCCAACTATCCTTTGCCCCTCGGTCACAGCCCGCCCGCATATGCCGACACGCACACCGTTAGGCATTATTATGTATCCTCGGTTTATCGTGTCGCTGTAAGCGTAAAGCGATCCGCCGCACATTCTTTTAACAGTTTCGTCCATCTCGCGACGCGAAAGCTTATATTTTAAAATTATATTTTTTCGGTCTGAGGTCAAAGAGCACGCTCCGCCACATCGCAGGCGTATCTCCTCGACTCTTGCAATACGGCAAGCGGATATCTCCGCCGCGAGCACTGTCGGCAAATACGAGAGTATCCCGGTATCAAGTGCCGCATCGTACACGCGATCATATAACTTCGTTTGCATAGCCTTGTCCTTTTTTCTTATTCATCACAATATATGGGACATGCCTGAAAAATATGATAAAAAATAAGACCGAGCCGCAGCTCGGTCTTGTTTTTTTATTATTAAATTATTTTGCAAGCGATTCGGCAACTGCATAAAGCGCCGCAACATCAGCCGCGCGCTTTTCGCAAAGCGCTTCCATCGCGTCGATCTCATCGGCAGTGAAGCTGTCAAGATCGCCGTCCTTGAGTTTCTTTTTATACATTCTGTCAGCTGCAAGAGCCCAACGGATATCAACGGGCTTGATCTCGCCGTCGATCTCACAGATAACAAGGTCGCTCTTGTGCTCCATGATAAGCTCGATTGCCATAGCACCCATGACGGACGCGGTCTTTCTGTCACGCAGCGTGGGCTCGCCGCCGCGCTGTACGTGTGCAAGACGCGCAAACTTTGCATCAGCACCGATCTCACGGCAAAGTCTTTTCGTGAGTGCCTCGCCGATGGTGTTTCCGTTTTCGTCAAACACGCCCTCGCTGACAGCAACTATCATTCCGCGCTTGCCCTCTGCCATAAGCTTTTCAACACGAGCAACCGCTGCGTCCTCGTCAAAAGGAATTTCGGGAATAGCCGTGGCGACCGCGCCCGACGCAATAGCTACGTTGAGCGTCAGCTCGCCGCAATGGCGTCCCATCATCTCAACGACATTCACGCGTGCGTGAGATTCGCAGGTGTCACGAAGCATATCCGTCAGCTTCAGTGCCGTGTTCATTGCCGTATCGTAACCGATAGTATAATCGGTTGCGGTGATATCATTGTCTATCGTTCCGGGAATTCCGATCGTGGGAACGCCGTGAACGCTCATATCCGTACCGCCGCGGAACGTTCCGTCTCCGCCGATGACAACAAGCGCCTCAATTCCGAGCTCGCGGCAATTCTCGACCGAACGCATAACTCCTGCCTCGGTTGCGAATTCAAGGCAGCGGTCTGTATACATAAATGTACCGCCGCGACCTATCACGGTTGCGACCTCCTTGGGCGTAAGTGTAATGTAATCCTTATTAAGCAGTCCTTTATATCCGCCGAGGAAGCCGAGGACCTCGATACCCTCGTCTGCCGCCTTGTTCGTTATGGCTCTGACCGCCGCGTTCATACCGGGAGCATCTCCGCCCGATGTCAGAACGCCGATTTTCTTTATTCTTTCCATATTAACCTCCATCGTTGTCGCGATTTTATTATCCTTAATATTTTAATACATTGACAAAATAAAATCAAGGGGTTTACGCGAGATTTTTGGCATTTTAGGCAAAATCTTGCGCTTTTTTCAAATTAAAGCAAAAAAGCTCTGCGTTTTTCAAAGAATACTTGACATCTTCGACGTTTGGTGGTAGAATGTTATACAGTAAAAATTTATCGGAGGAATAGATATGCGTTCAAAATCCGCCAAAATAATTCTTTGGGTCCTGCTCGGTCTCACCGCCGCTGCCCTTCTTTCCATGCTTATAATTTTCGTGATCGATGCTAACGGAGGCACAGGCACGACCCACCATTGGGCGATGCCGCTTTTCAGCTCGATCTTTGCTGTATTCGGAATACTCCTTCTCCTTACATATATGCTCACGGAGCCGTCCTTCAAGAAAAAGCCCGAGGACGAGGAGGAGCTTTACACCGTTGACCGTACGTCATACGTCAAAAAGGCTAAGCAGCCCCGTCCGATAACGTCAACCGCAACCGCTCCCGAAGAAGCTCCCATTGAGGAAGCTCCTGCTGAGGAAGCCCCCGCTGAGGAAGCCCCCGCCGAGGAAGCTCCCGCTGAGGAAGCTCCTGCTGAGGAAGCCCCCGTTGAGGAAGCCACCGCCGAGGAAGCCCCCGTTGAGGAAGCCCCCGTTGAGGAAGCCACCGCCGAGGAAGCTCCCGTTGAGGAAGCCAAAGACGCAGAATAATAAATCATAAGGTAGAGCCGTTGGCTCTGCCTTTTTATTTTCTTGACATTACGGCATATTTATGTTATAGTATAAATACAATTTATTGACGGAGATTTAAATGAAGATCGGATTTGTTTCTCTCGGCTGCCCGAAAAATCAGCTTGATGCGGAGGTCATGCTCCACGAGCTGCTCGAGGCAGGATACGAGATCACCGCCGACGAAACAAAGGCGGATATAGTTATAATCAACACCTGCGGATTTATCGAAAGCGCCAAGCGCGAGTCGATCGATGCAATTCTTGATATCGCTTGGCTCAAAAAGCACAACGGCCTTCGCGGTATAATCGTCACCGGCTGTCTTTCCGAGCGTTACCGTGAGAGCATTTTCGAGGAAATGCCCGAGGTCGATGCTGTGCTCGGCGTGGGAAGCATACATAATATCGTCGATGCCGTTCGCGAGATCGAAAAGAAGAAAAAATGCCGCTACACCTCGTTTTTACCGAATGATGAGGTCGCACTCGGCGGCGATCGCGTTTTGATCTCGCCGGATTATTCGGCGTATATAAAGATCGCCGAGGGCTGCGACAACCGCTGCGCTTACTGCGCGATCCCCGCTATCCGCGGCAAGTTCCGCAGCCGCACGGTAGAGGATATCGTTGCCGAGGCAAAGCAACTCGAAGCGCTCGGCGTGCGCGAGCTTAACGTCGTAGCACAGGATACCACGCGCTACGGCCTTGATCTTTACGGCGAATATTCTCTTGCGAAGCTGCTCCGCGCGATCACCGATGCAACGTCGATCCCGTGGGTGCGCCTGCTCTACTGCTATCCCGACAAGATAACAGACGAGCTTGTCGCCGAAATACGCGACAACGAAAGGATCGTTAAATATATCGATCTGCCGATACAGCACATCTCAGACCGTATGCTGCGCGCAATGAACCGCCACGGCGACTCCGCAATGATCAAAGACGTTATAGGAAAGCTTCGCCGTGAGATCCCCGATATCGTGATCCGCACAACTCTCATTGTCGGCTTCCCCGGAGAAACAGAGGAGGATTTTGAGGAGCTTTGCGAATTTGCAAACGAGGCTCGCTTTGAGCATCTCGGCGTCTTTACATACTCGCGCGAGGAGGACACTCCGGCATATGATTTCGAGGATCAGATCGACGAGCAGGTCAAAAACGACCGCATGGATATCATCATGCGCCGCCAGCTCGAAATAAACGAAGAAAAAAATCGCGCGATGATAGGAAAGACCGTTCGCGTGCTCTGCGAGGACTATGATCCTGTCGGTGAGATACATTTCGGTCGCTCCGCTGCCGATGCCCCGGAAATTGACGGCAAGGTCTATTTCAAGGCTGAGCATCGCATCGCACCCGGCTCGTTTGTAGACGTCAAGATAAGAAAAGTGCTTGACTACGACCTTGTCGGCTTTGCCAAACTCAGATCGTGAGGTATTTACAGTGAAAAAGCTTAATCTTCCCAACAAATTAAGCCTATCAAGGCTTATTATGGTGCCCGTTTTCATGCTCGTTATGTTCATTGTTCCGTCGGACCTTTGGATATTGCGCAACGCCGTCAGCGCGGCGATATTCCTTGCCACGGCAATAACGGACGCAATCGACGGAAAGCTCGCACGTAAAAACAATATGATAACGGAATTCGGCAAATTCATTGACCCGCTTGCCGACAAATTCCTTGTCATCTTCTCTATGCTGATGATCCTTTATCTGCCCGACTTTTCGAAAATTCAGCCGTATCTGCTTTGGGTGTTCTCCATCGTTGTCATGCGCGAGCTTGCCGTGACTGCTTTGCGCCTTGTGCTGCGCGGCAGCGGCGTTGTGCTTGCCGCCGACATGCTCGGCAAGATCAAGACCGTATTTCAGATCGTCTTTATCATGACCGCCCTGCTCGAGCCGATACTTTGGTATCTCATTTCTCTGATCGTTCCGTTTGATCTCGGATTTGCATCATTTATCGTAAATTATCCACCGCTGACGCTTGCAACTATGGCTTGCACGCTCGTTTTCACCGTTGCGTCCGGCATAAACTATTTTGCGAAGAACGCCCAACACCTCGATCCCGAGAAATAATAAAAAGCCCCTGCAAAAGCAGGGGCTTGATTTTTTAAATTCTTTCCGCTACCGCGTCGAGGAATTCCTCGGTGGTGACGGATTTTTTGTTTTCAAGCTTCGAAATGGAGTAAAGGTCACCGGTCATGATTCCGTCGGCTATTGTCTTTAAGCATGCCGCTTCAAGGCGGTCTGCATAATCGCAAAGCTCCGGGATCTCATCAAGCTCGCCGCGCTTGCGAAGCGCGCCCGACCATGCAAATATGGTCGCAACGGAGTTTGTCGACGTTCTCTCACCCTTCAAATGCTTATAATAATGTCTTTGGACCGTGCCGTGTGCCGCCTCGTACTCATATTTTCCGTCGGGCGATACGAGCACGCTCGTCATCATGGCAAGCGATCCGAATGCCGTTGCCAGCATATCGCTCATAACGTCACCGTCATAGTTCTTGCAAGCCCAAATGAAGCCGCCATCGGAGCGAATGACGCGCGCGACCGCGTCATCTATCAGCGTATAGAAATATTCGATTCCCGCCGCCTCAAATTTCTCCTTGTACTCATTTTCGTAGATCTCTGCGAAAATGTCCTTAAAGCGGTGGTCGTATGTTTTGCTGATCGTGTCCTTTGCCGAGAACCAAAGATCGAGCTTTGAAGCAAGCGCATAATTAAAGCATGAGCGTGCAAAACCTTCAATGCTGGCATCGAGATTATGCATACCCATAACTATGCCGTCACCCTCGAAATTCATGATCGGCACGCGAGTTTCATTGCCGTCCTTATCGGTCACAACGATCTCGGCTTTCGATCCCGCAGGGGCGCGACATTCGGACGCCTTGTAAATATCACCGTATGCATGACGGGCAATGGCTATCGGCTTTACCCAATTCTTCACATAAGGTTCAATGCCGTCAACGATGATCGGGCTGCGGAACACCGTTCCGTCAAGGATCGCGCGGATCGTGCCGTTCGGCGATTTCCACATAGTTGTGAGATTATATTCCTTAACGCGCGCGGCGTTCGGCGTGATCGTTGCGCATTTTACGGCAACGCCGTATTTTTTTGTTGCCTCTGCCGACTCAACGGTGACTTTATCGCCCGTCTTTTCGCGGTATTCAAGTCCGAGATCGTAATACTCGGTTTTGAGGTCGACATGCGGTAAAATGAGCTTATCCTTGATCATCTGCCAGATGATCCTTGTCATTTCGTCGCCGTCCATTTCGACAAGCGGCGTTTTCATTTGAATTTTTGCCATTATTTTGCCCCCTTCGTTGCGGCGAGCAGTCCGCCTGCCTTGATCATTTCCTTTTGTCTTTCGCTGAGATTTACGCAAAGTGCGATCTCATTCTTGCCGGATCTGAGCGTGAGCTTGCCCTCGGCAAGTCCCGCATCGATACCCGCGATCGAAAGCACGTCGCCCTCGGCGAGCTTGTCATAATCGTCGGGATTTTCAAAGGTCAGCGGCAGAATACCCGCATTGACAAGGTTATCCGCATGAATTCTGGCAAAGGACTTTGCTATAACGGCTTTAATACCGAGATAAAGCGGAACGAGCGCTGCGTGCTCGCGCGAAGATCCCTGACCGTAGTTCGAGCCGCCGATAATTATTCCCTGTCCCTTCGCTTTTGCGCGCTCGGGGAAGCCTTCATCGCATACCGCAAAGCAGAACTTCGAAAGGAACGGAATGTTTGATCTGTACGGCAGTATTTTTGCACCTGCCGGCATAATATGGTCTGTTGTGATATTGTCACCGACCTTGAGAACGCACTCGCACTCAAGAGTTTCGGGCACGGGTGTGCCTATCGGGCAATCCTTGATATTGGGTCCCTTAACGGTCGCAAGACTATCCGCTTCCTCAACTGTTGCGGGCTTTGTGATCATATTGTCATTTATAAGGAACTTTTCGGGCATTTTGAACTCGACGGCGTCACCAAGCTCGCGCGGGTCTGCAAGATAGCCGCAGATGGCGGAATATGCCGCGACCTCGGGGCTGACGAGATAGACCTCGGCGTCCTTGGTACCGCTTCTGCCCGTGAAGTTTCTGTTGAACGTACGGAGCGAAACGCCGGCACTCTTGGGTGACTGACCCATACCGATGCAAGGTCCGCACGTGCATTCGAGCACACGCGCTCCGGCGGCGATCATATCCGAAAGTGCTCCGCACTCGGCAAGCATATTATAAACCTGCTTCGAGCCGGGCGTGACCGTCATCGAAACGCTTTCCGAGATAGTCTTTCCTTTGAGAATATGCGCGACCTTGAGCATATCCGTAAACGACGAGTTGGTGCAAGAGCCAACGCAGACCTGATCGATCTTGATCTTGCCGATCTCGCCGACGCTCTTTACGTTATCGGGGCTGTGGGGGCAAGCTGCGGCGGGCTCGAGCTTTGACAGGTCAATATCAATGATCTCATCGTAAACTGCGTCCTCATCGGCTTTAAGCTCGACCCAAACGTCTTCTCTGCCCTGTGCGGCAAGAAAAGCCTTTGTGATCTCGTCAGACGGGAAAACAGAGGTCGTTGCTCCGAGCTCGGCTCCCATGTTCGTGATGGTCGCACGCTCGGGAACCGTGAGAGTTTTAACGCCCTCGCCTCCGTACTCAACGATCTTGCCAACGCCGCCCTTAACGCTCATGATGCGAAGCACCTCAAGGATTATATCCTTTGCGGATACCCAAGGCGAGAGCTTACCGTGAAGGTTTATTCTGGTCATCTTGGGCATGATTATATGGTACGCACCGCCGCCCATCGCGACCGCGACATCAAGTCCGCCCGCGCCGAACGCAAGCATGCCGATACCGCCGCAGGTTGGCGTGTGGCTATCCGATCCTATAAGCGTTTTGCCCGGTGCGCCGAAGCGTTCAAGATGCACCTGATGGCAAATGCCGTTTCCGGGGCGAGAGAAATAAAGTCCGTATTTTTTTGCCGCAGTGCGGATAAATTCGTGGTCGTCGGCGTTTTCAAAGCCCGACTGAAGTGTGTTATGGTCTATGTATGCCACCGAAAGCTCGGTTTTAACTCTCGGTATTCCCATCGCCTCAAATTCAAGATATGCAAGCGTGCCCGTTGCGTCCTGAGTTAAGGTCTGATCTATTCTGAGCGCAACGTCCTGACCGACGGTCATTTCCCCGTCAAGACGGTGTGCTGCTATTATTTTCTGTGCTATCGTCTGTCCCATTTCAGTTTTCCTCGTTTTCTCTGTTGCAAAGATCAATATATTCTCTGTGGTGGAAAAGCGGACGGTATGCCGGACGCATTATGCGGCGGCAGGTCTGTATCTCCTCAAGACGGTGCGCGCACCAGCCCGACATTCTCGCAACGGCGAAAAGCGGCGTGTAAAGCTCGCGCGGTATCTCGAGCATACGGTAAACAAGACCCGAATACATATCGACATTAGCCGAAATACCCGTATTTCCTATCATTTTCTTATTAAGCAATGCAGGCGTCAAGCGTTCGATCGAGGAAAGGAGCGCAAAATCCTCGGTGTAGCCCTTGATCTTTGCCATTTTCTCCGCCTCTTCTTTTAGCACGACCGCACGGGGGTCGCTCTTTGTGTAAACCGCGTGGCCCATACCGTAAATAAGACCGCTTCTGTCGTTTGCCTCCTTTGCAAGTATCTTTGCAAGGTATGCCGTAAGCTCATCGTCATCGCGAAGATCCCGAACGTTTGCCTTTATATTATCTATCATGTCGCAGACCTTGAGATTTGCGCCGCCGTGACGCGGTCCTTTAAGAGATCCGATAGCTGCCGCCATAGCCGAATAAATATCCGTTCCCGACGAGGTGACGGCGCGGCTGACGAATGCGGAGTTGTTTCCGCCGCCGTGCTCTGCATGAAGTATCATGCAACGGTCAAGCAGCATTGCCTCCTCGTGCGTGTATTTTCTGTCGGCACGCAGGGTCGAAAGAATGTTCTCGGCGATAGAAAGTCCTTCCTCCGGCATATGAAGATACATGCTCTTTCTGTCATAAGCACGCCTCTTTGCCTGATAAGACGCAACCATGATAACAGGCAATCTTGCTATCATTTGCATTGACTGGCGGAGCGAATTGACCTCCGAGGTATCGTCGGGATTTTCATCGTATCCGTAAAGTGAGATGACCGAGCGCGCGAGCATATTCATAATATCAGGGCTCGGATTTCTCATGATCATATCGTCAATAAAATTATTCGGCATCATGCGGCACTCCTCTATCATTTTCTGATAGAGCGCGAGATCCTCGCGTGTCGGCAGCTCGCCGAAAAGCAGAAGCCATGAAGCCTCCTCATATCCGAAACGGTCCTCGCGGCGGCAAGCATTAACTATGTCGCGCACGTTTATTCCTCTGTAAAAAAGCTCACCGTCAACGGGCACGCGCTCAAACTCATTGATGAGGTATCCGTGAACGTTGCTTATTCTCGTCAGACCCGCAACGATACCCGTTCCGTCTGCATTTCTAAGACCTCTTTTTGCATTACATTCCGTATAAAGTCTGGCATCGAATTCGCCGTCGGGATTATACCTCGCGGCAAGATTCTCAAATTCCTGCTTTATTGCACTGTTATCGTAGTTAACCATATATCCTCCAAAACAGATGATTTTACATTATATCATATATAGCCCGATTTGTCAAGCATGGTTTTGGGATTTTTTGAAAGATTATATACATTTTTATGCATTTTTTCACTGAAAAAGTGGTGTTCAATACCGATTTTTGCAATTTTTTGACCTTTCGTTTGCATTTTTTGAATTTCACGCCCAAAATTTAAAACTTTTGAATAAATAACTCTCCTGTGGCAAAAATATAGTCAAGGACAAATTCAAAAGGAGATAAAAATGTCAGACAAATTCAAAAACTCAAAATTTTACAAGGCTATGCAAAACCCCAAGGTCAGCCGTGCGGTATACATCGGCACAGTTCTTACACTCGTGGCGGTTGCTATAGTGATCGGCGTCGTTGCCGCATCTAATCGCACGAAAAAGCCGACCGAAGACCCCGCCGGCACAACTAATCCCCCCTCGGTTACGAACACACCTTCGACAAGCGAAACGCCCACGACGAGCGACACTCCGACCGAGGACACACCGAGCTCGACAACGAACCAAAGCGGTACCGTTTCAAAGCCTCTGCCCTCGTTCATTCTTCCGACCTCCGGTAAGGTCGACAAGCAGCACAACGCAGACACTCAGGTCTTCTCCGACACGATGAACGATTACAGAATCCACCTCGGTATTGATATCACAACCACCGAGGGCGCTCCCGTTTACGCTGCCGCAGAAGGCACGGTAAAGAAGATATGGAGCGATCCCCTTATGGGCTACTGCGTTGCAATAAGCCACGACGGTGACGCGGTTACGGTCTACAAAAACCTTGCAAAGGATCTTGCCGCCGGAATTACCGAGGGTGCTTCGGTCAAAGCAGGCCAGCAGATCGCGTCTGTCGGCAATTCCGCCATGGTCGAGGTCGCAGAAGAACCGCACCTCCACCTTGAAATGACAGTCGGCGGTCTTCTCGTTGACCCCCTGAAATATTTTTCCGCAAAGGACGTTGCCTCTCTCGGCGTCGATCAATCCTACGGAGAATAAAAGAGATCCCTGCATTTGCAGGGATCTCTTTTATTTATTGCTTTGTTTACGCAGCTCGCTGCGGCGGATCTTTCCGCTGACCGTCTTCGGCATCTCATCGAGGAACTCAACGATCCTCGGATATTTATAGGGTGCTGTATGTGATTTAACGTACTCCTGAATTTCTTTTTTCAGTGCGTCCGTTCCCTCTTTTCCCTTGACAAGAACAACGCTCGCCTTGACGACCTGACCGCGTACCGGATCGGGCGCGGCAGTAACGGCACATTCAAGCACATAGGGCAGCTCCATGATAACGCTCTCGATCTCGAACGGTCCTATGCGATAGCCCGACGACTTGATAAGATCGTCCGTACGTCCGACATAGTGGAAATACCCGTCCTCATCGCGCCATGCGGTGTCGCCCGTATGATAATAACCTCCGTACCAAGCCTCGTCCGTGTGCTCTTTATCATTATAATATCCGATAAACAGACCCGGCGTTTTGCCAAGCTCTGTTTTGATGCAGATCTCACCGGTATCACCGTCCGCGACCTCATTGCCGTCACCGTCAATAAGATGAACGTCATAAAGCGGCGAGGGCTTGCCCATCGAGCCGGGCTTCGGCGTCATGCCGACGAAGTTTCCGACGATAACGGTCGATTCCGTCTGTCCGAATGCTTCCATAAGCGCAAGGCCGGTGGCACGCTTCCACTGCTCATAGACCTCCGGATTGAGCGCTTCTCCTGCGATAGTTGAATATTTGATCGAAGAAAGATCATATTTCGAAAGATCTTCCTTTATAAAGAATCTGTACATTGTCGGCGGTGCACAGAAGGTCGTTATACCGTATTTTGCGAACATCGGAAGGATATCGTCCGCATGGAAGCGGTCGAAATCGTATACGAAAAGTCCGCCCTCGCAGAACCACTGCCCGTAAAGCTTACCCCACATTGCCTTTGCCCAGCCGGTATCGGAGATCGTCAGATGCAGGCCGTTCGGGTCAACATTGTGCCAAAAATGCGCCGTCGGATAGTGCCCGAGCGGATATTTGTGTGAGTGAACGGCGATCTTCGGATAACCCGTTGTGCCCGAGGTAAAATACATCAAAAGAGGATCGTCCCCACCGACAGGTACGCGCTCGAGCTTTGAGCGGAACATCGGCAGCTCGGCATCAAAATCGTGCCAACCCTCGCGCGAGCCGTTGACTATTATTTTCGTCTTGACCGTGGGTGATTTTTCGAGTGCAAGCTCGATCTGATGTGCCACGTCGCCGTCCGCGGTCGCAACGACGGCCGAAACGCCTGCGGCGTTAAAGCGATACTCAAAATCGTGTTCAACGAGCTGATTCGTTGCGGGGATCGCTATCGCGCCGAGCTTGTTGAGCGCCATCATTGAGAACCAGAACTGATAGTGGCGCTTGAGAACGAGCAGAACGCGATCGCCCTTGCCTATGCCGAGCGAACGGAAATAGTTAGCCGTTCTGTTCGATTCGCGGCTTATATCGTCAAATGTAAATCGGCGCTCCTTTTTATCGCTCGAAATATGAAGCAGCGCGAGCTTTTCGGGCTTCTTTTTGGCTATCTCGTCGACAACATCATACGCAAAATTAAAGTTATCGATATTTTTAAAGCCGATTCCGTTGAAAATGCCGTTTTCGTCCGTCTTTGTTTCGATGAACTTCTCTGCAACGGGTGCGATCGGCGCAACTGCTGCCGGCTTTATCGAATGGTCAAAGACAGATCGCTCATCGCCCTTAACAACGATCGCATAAAACTCGCAATCATCGCCGCCCGTGGCGATCATGCCGTGAGGCTCGGAGCTGTTGTAAAGCGCGGTATCTCCGGGGCGGAGTATCTCCGTAATACCTCCGACGACGAGCTTGAGCGCGCCCTTTACGACTATATCTATCTCCTGACCTGCGTGAGTTGAGAGCTTGATCGGGTTTCTCTGCTCCTCCTCGCTGTATGCCGCACGAACAAGGAACGGCTCGGCGATCTTGTCACGGAAAAGAGGGGCAAGGCTGGTGTAATCGAACTCCGAACGGCGATCGACCAACGTTCCGTTTCCTGCGCGAACGACCGATAGCGTGCGAAGATTAGGGCTCTTACCCTCGATAATATCGCTGACGTCAACACCGAAGCGCAGAGCGCATTTATGTATAAATGAAATACTGAGGTCGACCTCTCCCGCCTCGCAGGCAAGATACCTCTCGGTGGTCAGACCCGTTTCGACCGCCATCTGCTCGGGCGTGATGTCGAGTATCTCGCGCATATCCCTTATTCTTTCGGGTATTTGGCGAATTTTACTGCTGTTTAAATCCATTTTTTTACTCCTTCCGGAAAACAAAAAATCTCAAGGAAGATCCTTGAGACGGAAAATATCCGCGGTACCACTCAAATTGCACAAAGTGCCACTCATACTCTAATAAGTATTTAACCTTAACGCGGCATACGGACGAACCTACTTATTTTCAGCCCGCCGACTCAAAAGCGACAGCCCCCGGATTACTCCCTACGCGCTTACACCGACCGCGCGCTCTCTTTGAGGTTTTTACCCGTGACCTTCTTTATCACAGTCATTGGAATTGAGTATATCACATTTTTTTACTCTTGTCAAGAATTTTCGCAAAAAAATAAGACCCGAGAGATCGGATCCTATTTTAATTTAATTGCAGCATCGATAAGCGCCGCTTTTTCGTTAGGCAATTCCCCGTCAAGCACGCGCGCAAGCAGAGTGTCAAGACAGCGCCCAAGCTCCCTGCCCGAAAAACCGAGCGCGATCAGATCGTCGCCGCGCACGGCAAGGGTCCTGAGTGAGATCCTTTCCTCTTTCAAAAGAAGCTCGCGCACTATTTCTTCCGCCTTTTTTATCTCCGTATCATCTTGATATCGGGGTGCGCAGGAATGCCGATCGGCATACGCTATCGCGAATGCGCGCTGCATTTCTTTTTCCGTATGCTCGCTTACGAATCTGCGCGCGGATCTCTCCGACACGCCGATCGGGGTCATATGCTCCGCGACGAGCCGTTTTACTTTTTTTCTCGTGTCATTATCAAATTTCAGCCTTTTCATGACCGCGTCCGCGATCGCCTCACTGCGCTCCGCGTGACCGTAAAAATGTCCGCTCTTGCCGTCAAAGGTATAGCTTTCGGGCTTGCCGATATCGTGAAAGAACGCGGAAAGGCGCAAAATTTTATCGTTCGCATCGCAATTCCCCATCATTGCAAGCGTGTGCTCAAACACGTCAAGGTTGTGGTATTTCGTTCTCTGATCGAAACCGACCATCGGTAAGATCTCGGGTATAAAAACACCGATAACCTCGTAATATTCTCTCAGTATATCGGCAAAATTTTTGCCGCATATCAGCTTTATAAACTCCTCGCGCAGCCTCTCTGCCGAAATGTTCCGAAGAAGCTCGCGGTTGCGTTTGACGGACGAGGCGGTATCGGGGTCAAGTGAAAACCCGAGCACCGAGGCAAAGCGCAAGGCGCGCATTATCCGAAGACCGTCCTCGGAAAAACGGGCATCGGGATCGCCGACACAGCGTATTATCCCCTTTTCGATGTCCTCGCGCCCGCCGAAAGGATCAACGAGCGTGCCGTGCTCATCGCAGGCAATCGCGTTCACCGTGAAGTCACGGCGCGACAGATCGTCGCGCAGATCGGGAGTAAACGTTACCTGACGGGGGTGGCGGTTGTCGTCATATTCGCCGTCGCGTCGATATGTGGTGATCTCAACGGGCAGATCATCGATAACGACTGTGACAGTACCGTGCTTCATACCCGTCGGTATGACGCGGAGATCCGAAAAGCATTTCGCGGTTTCTTTTGGCAAAGCATTCGTCGTCATATCGTAATCGTGCGGCGTGACGCCCATTAGCATATCCCGCACGCAGCCGCCGACAAGGTACACCTCGTATCCGTGCCGGCGCATACGGTCAAATATGAAATTGATATACGGCGGTACAGTCGTTTGCATCTCGGAGCTCCCTTCCTTTGAACTAAACCTTATTATACCACATATCCGCGCGATTGTAAAGAGCGGTAATGCTTAAAAAAGCCACGGCAAAAGCGACGTGCTCTTGAGGACAGTTTTGAAAACATTACCGCCCGACAAAAAGGGGCTGCGCCAATGACAAGCCCCCTGAAATTTTGATATATCGATATTTCGGTCTACGGTGTACCAAATAAATGAAGTATTTAAGTTTTTTCTTTAATCCTTCTTGTAGCCTATAACTTTGCCCTTTGAAGGATCAAAAGTAAGATTGCATATAGATGCTACCAATCCATAAATTCCAAACATAACAATCGGGAGGAAAAAATATGCGAGAGTTCTTGAAGTATATCCCTCGGGTTTCAACTCGGAATAGTTGATAATGATGCTTCCTATCCAGCTAAGAAAAAATGTGAGCAGGAAACGAATGAGGTTCTTGTTTTCCATTTTGATAAGCTCCTTTTCTGATGTTGATAAAAACAAAAAGTGCGGCAACCGGAGTTGCCGCACCGAAAAACGCCAACTCCAATTGTCGCCAAACAATCCCATCATAGCATAGGTTCTCTACACAATCAAGCAGGAGCAGCATTTTTACCAAAACGAGTTTGCTTAATTGTATAGCGAAAAAAGCTATAGTTACCCCATAACGGGAAAAAGACCTATAACTATGAATATTAAGATTGTTTGGAAAAACTATTGTGTCACAATTTTTGCGGTTTGTAAATATATTTGGTGGATTTTACAAATCACCCTCCAGGAGGTAGAAAAAGCCTCCCTTTACACAAGGGAGACTTTTTATTCTTCTCCTATGGCTTATCAATTTTCCTGGCAAGCACTGCATTTGTGGGCGCAAACGCAAAAGCACGGCATACCTCTTTTGAGATATGCCGTGGTTTTTTATCTTAGAATAATTCTCCAGCTGAGCGCAAGGTATCTGCGGCGTGAGATATCACGCTTCGAAGATCGCCTTGTGGCTCGGCTTTCATCTCCGAAAGCGGAGTTGCATAAAATTCATCGAGCAGCTCTTTATATTCTGCTTCGTGCTTCTCTCCCGTGATGATCTCCGAGAACGCAAGCTCGCACTCTTTTATGTAAAGATATTTCGTCGGCTCATATGCGTACTGGCGGCAATAATAATTAAGCGAGTTCTTTTTAAGCGTATACTCAAAATTCTTATTGACCGGTGCCTCTTTTTTGAGCCTTTCAAGGCTTTCGTGCATAGAGAAATCGGGATTATACCCAAGCAGCTCCGCCATGTCGCGGATAAGCGGCATGAACGTGTCGCGCAGGGCTACGATCCTCTCTCTCTCTCCGTCCGCCTCATAGAGCTTTGCCTGCATCATCAGCCTTTGCATATAACGGCCGATCGCGGTGCGCGCAAGGTCTATCGCGTCGCGCAAAATAAACGGATCATCGAAATAAGCCTTCGGCAATTTTGCGATCATGTCAAGCACCTCGATGCTGACGGGAACGACCTCTCGGTACTGCTCAAGCTTATATTTAAAGTGAGTGAGCTTTCCCTGATCCTTTTCGGCGAGGAAGCATTCATAATTGAACCACATTTTGCGATGAACGTCCATGTTGCGATTATATTTCTTCGCCTCGGGATCGGACGGATCGCGCTGCGAAATTCCGCCCCAGTCCTCGGATTTTATAAGCGGCAAAGCCTTTTGCCAGATCTCGTTCATCTTTTCGGCGCGGTCGCCGTAACGGCGCTCGCAAAAACGCTTTGCGATCTGCTCTACGGTCATCTTAAGCGGTTGCCATGAGTTTTCCGTGAGATATTCGAGTATCAAAGGATCGCTGTGCGAAAGCTCGGGCCAAAATATCATTCCCTGACACATCGGGTCGGCTGCGGCTACGCGCAAGCGCTCGTCGTTTCGGTCGTACTGACCTTTAAGCGAGCTTTCGGGCTCATACGCATGGAAAAGTCCGAATATCCACGGGAATTTACCGATAGTTCCCCAATTGAGGAAGCTCTGGTCGGGGTCATCGATATCCGAGGTGTAATCAAGCAGCATCGTGCGCTCGGGATCAAGCTCTCCAAGCAGTGCTCGGACCTCCTCGGACTTCCACCAGCCGATAAAGTCCCAAGAGGCTATCATCAGCTTTGAATTCGGATATTTTTCGCGCAAGGATTGCGCGATGCGCCTATATGCAAAAAGCTTTAAGCGCATATTTGAATCGCGGTCGGGGAGCATGAAGCGCTCTGCCATTCCGATCGTGTGGAAAATCGATGCATTCGGGTTATATTCATTGACATAGCCTTCGGTCAGCTTCATGTAGATTTCCATCTGACCGTCGTCGCGGATATCGAAGATCTGCGTTTCGGGCTTTAAATATTTGCGGTCGCTCTGATCCATAAACTTGACCTTATCGAAAAACTCGGTCGGAGTGGGGCTGTACCAGTGCGACATCGTGCCGCAATCCTCGGGGTGCATAAGATCATATTCGAACGCGTATTCGAGCAGCTTCTTTCTCAGCTCACCGCGATACTGAAGGCTCCAAAAGATCGTTCTGTCGTTGTAGCCTATCCTGTTGTAATTTTCTTGGTCCTGATCGGGATACGGTACGTCGTCGGGGAAAACTCTCTGCCAAAGATCGTCCATACCAATTCGGAGCATGAAGAAATTGAGGCGTTTTTTGACCATCCAATCGATCTCTGCTTTCCAGTCCTCAAAGCTCCAATGCTCTGCTTGAAAGCGGTGCAGTCCGCGGTGCGCAAAATAGCGCAGACCGCGATAGTTAAATCTCGGTATTTCGAGAATATCCGCACCGTCGGCATTTATCTCGTCCTTATGTCCGATCACATCGCCGTCCCAGAAATAGTGGCAATCGGCGAATCTCTCAAAGAAATCGTAAACGGCGTATACCGTGGAGCGTCCGCGTCCGCCGGCGAGAATGACGACATTTCTGCCGCCCTCATTTATTGAGCGTATGCAATAATCGTCCGTTCCATAGCGGATACCGAAGTTTTTGATCTCGCCCGAGAGCATTCTATCAACGAGCCAAGTGTTAACGGCATCGCTGCCGATCACGTAAAGGTCGGATACACCGTCGTCCTCATAAACGATGGGAAGCGTGACGCCCGTCACCTTAAAATACATATCGGCAAAAGCCTCGACGGCTCTTGCATATGCCTTTTCTCCTTTGTTCGGGGCAAGTATCAGCTTTTTCATAATTTTACAGCCTTGCCGGTGGCGATGCTCTCATACACCGCGTTCATGGCAATGATCGTGTTTTTGTGCCAATCAAGATTGATCTTCGGCGCACGGCGAGTTCTTATATTCTCAACGAACTCGTCAACAAGACCTACCCACTCATCAAAATACGTGTACTGAACGATATATGCGTTGTCGGGTGAGCCGTTGTGATACGTATTGGGACCGAAGCAATCGACAAACGTTGAGCCCTCGTCGCCGTGGATCACGATATTGACCTCCATACGCTTCGGTGCGACCTCCCAGCCGGGACCGGGCACCTTGAGTCTGTGCTCTGCGCGCGACCAGCTTGGGTCAAGCGAGAAAACAACTCCGTTTTTCATACGGCCGACAACTGCGAGCATATCTTCTTCCTCGATATCGTGGCGAATGTTCGGGGCGACCTTTGCAAAGATCACGTCAAATTCGCTGTTCGTGACCTCGCGTATCATATCGAAAATGTGCGGGTGATCGCAAAGTGCGCCGCCGCGGAACTTTTCATGGCCTTCCTTGATCGGAACGCGGCGTCCGTAGCTCAGCTCCGGAACGCCCTGCCACGGGAACGCCCAAACGGGAGAAAGCGTGATGTTTGTTGCGTTAAATGCGTCCATTTCGCCGAAGACCTTGTTTTCGATCAGCTCCTTCATGCGAATGACAACGGGATTATAGTGAAGCTCAAGCTCGATCTGAAGTACGATGCCGCTATCTCTCACTACCTTCTGCATCTCGGCATATTCGTCCATATCAAAGGTCGGGATCTTCATCGAAAGCACGTCGATACCGCGCTCGGCACAAAGCTTGACCTGACGCAGATGCTCGCTGTTTTCGGAAGCAAGAACGACAGCCTCGATCTCGGGGTGTGCGTCGAGCATTTCTTCCTCGCTGTCATAGCAAGGGATTCCCTGAACGCTGTTAAGGAATATCTCCTTGACCTCGTCGTTCGCTGTCGCAACGGCGATCCATTCAAGCTTCGGGTTGTTTTTCAGAACGTCATAATATTTTCTGGTATGACCGTGAGTCATACTCATCATAGCTATTTTAATCTTTTCCATATTAGCCTCCGAGCTTAATGTTTTCAAGCGTTTCAATAGATTTCTTTGCGCACAGAACGAGCTCGTCAAGATGCGCGGCCACGTCTTTGTTGTGTTTTTTCAACTCTGCACTCTTTGCCACGGCGAATGCGTTGCGGATAACGGAAACGTCGCCCTCGGAAAGTCCGTAAAGCTCAGAGTCAACGTCCGTGTAGCTTTTGTTTTCCTTGCCGTAAACGTATATCGAGCTTTGAGGCACTTGCGTGTCAACCACTCTGTCGCAGGCGATACCGTTATCGGTTATGATCTCGTGCTTATCGATGTCGCCGCAGCCTTCTTCAAGCGTGCAGGCAAGCTCAAGCGTGCAAACGCAGCCCTTATCGGTTTCGGCGATCGCATTGAGAGTGTTTTTGCCGGCGATAGCAAAGATCTCTGTAACCTTTGAGTCGGTCGTGTATTCAAGCACGCCGAGCTCGCGCCAAAGCAGTGCGAAAATATCCTCGCCGCGCTTTGCGGTGTGACCTATACGGTAGGTCGAAAGATTGCCGACGCGGCGATTGAGCACGAGCTGACGCAGCTCGAAAAATCTTCTTTCGCTCTCGAACGGCAAAAGAGGAATAATATCGCCACCGATCTTAACTCCGCATTTTCCGACGAGCTCGGCATTCTCGTCGACGGAATACTTTTTAAGCAGTAAATCAAGTTTTCCTTGCATAATATCCTCCATCAAAGCATTTTAACTCTGCCCATGTATTTTTCAAGGTATGCGGCGTTCTTTTCGTCGCCGCCCGGGGTGTTCGCGCTCGACCAGCAAGGAGCTTTTATGCCGCGGCGCTGACATTCCTTAACGCACTCGATCTCAAGCATATGCGCGATATAGAAATCGACGATATTCGACACGGGAGCGATCGGGGTGTCAAAGCCCTCGACCGTTACTACCGCATCGCCGACGGGGTTGTAGTCATCGATGCAAACGTCGGCATAATCGAAAAGATTGGTCTTGTTCGGGTGACGGATAAAGTGATCTGCGGGCATTTCGTTCTGCCAATAGCTTGACGAAACGGCGATGATCTTAGCCCCTGCCTTCTTTGCTTCCATAACGGCGTCGATAGTTGCGGGGTTGATACCGATATTGTGGAACACGATAAGCAGATCGCCCTCTTTGAGCGCATAGTATTTCATTATTGCCGAACCGTAATTGACGGTTCTTTCAAGCTCAAGATATTTGAGTGCCTGATTGAAAACGGTGAGACCTGTTTCAGCTATCGGGTTGATATTTGCAAGGCCTCCCGCGCGGAAAAACATCTCGCCCATGCAAAGCGTGGTGTGACCGCCGCCGCCGTAGACGTTGATGAGTCTGTCCTGCTCGATCGCGTCAGCCATGAGGCTTGCCGCCTTTTTTATGTTTTCATACTGCTCTGCATTTATCTTGTCAAGGTTCTCGACTATTGCGTTGTAATACGTCATATCCATTTTAATCTCCATTCTCCGCTCGCGGCGGCAAAAAACAACACTGTTAAATTACGCGTTAATCCTTCTTTTCGAGTACGCGGTTATAATTTCTTCCAATGTTATCCCAAAGCTCAAGGGCATCTTTTGCGGCAACAACGGTTCCGTATCCGCCGCGGTACGTCCAGGTCGCAAGGCGGTCAACGCCGAGCTCCTCGTACATATCGACTACGCGGTCGATCTGCTCCCAATCATCGGGACGCTTGTTGTAGCCCATCAGCCAGCGCTCGCTCTCCTTGCCGTACTTCTTCGCCATGGCGACCGTTCTCTCGGTGATGTCGCGGAAGAAGCTCTCGGGAAGCGACCAGTTGATAATGGTGGTTGAGAAAACGTCGAAATACGGGCAAGCGGCGACCATGTCCCAGTTGTCATAGCCGCGAAGCTCCGTGACGTAGTATGTATTGAGCGTTGCGTGAACGCAGCAGGTGATCTCAAGGTTCGGATTGTACTCTTTGAGTGCCTTCGAGCAATCGGAAAGAGTTTTCAGCGCCTCTCTCCAGCGGAACTGCTTGACGTCGTCGTTCATGAACTTCGGCATCTCGTATCCGTAATATTCCTCAAATTTTTTCATGCACTCGGGGCAGCGGCAAGCCCAGTCGTCACCCGCACCGCCCGTGATCGAGGCATAGGATTTCGGATATGCGTAATGGGGCTCGTCCCAGAAAAATCCGTCGATCTCTGTGTTCTTTGCGAGCTTCAAGCAAAGATTTGTGAAATAATCGCGGAACGAATTGGTGTTAAAGCAAGCGGCGTTGAGAACCTCACCCGTGTACGCCGAGACCTGGCGGTGGTGGATATTGTTCTGCAAGAAAAGGCTGACCTGCTCTCCTCCGAAATATTTTCCGATACCCCACGTATCGGCAATACAGCGCAGACCTACGCGGTGCGCGGTCTTGACTATCTCGTTGATGTTCGGAAACCAAAAGTCGATGTCAAATTCCGTGAGTGCGAGAAGAACGGTATCGCAGCCGTGCTCCTTCATCTCAATAAAGTCTTTTTCAGCGTGCTCGACATAGTTCATGCCGTAGTAGCTGACCATTGTGTGCTTTGCCATACTTGTTACTCCTTTTCAGATATTAGTATTTACCTGTATTCTATCACAAAGAAAAACTCCCCACAACACAAAAACCGATATAAAAAGTTCACTTTTCGATACTTGACAAAACGCAGGATTTTTGCTAAAATCAAGAAAACGGCAAGGGGTGACGGATATGTTCTTTGATGAATTTGTTTCATTTTCCGATATATACACTGTTGTTGAGCTTGATTTTGAGCCAAAGGCATTGCGCGCAAAGGCTCGGCAGTTCGATGCGCTTTCGGTTCGCCTTTCGGGTGACGCAGACTTTGTTTTCGATAGCGGAGAGCGGCTTCACGCGGGAACGGGTGATATTATATTCGTGCCGAAGGACGTCGGATATTTCATAGATTCACATATAAACGAGCACGTAATATGTGTACATTTCGATATGCCGTCGAAGCTTGGTCCCGCAGTTTTCAAGCCGGAGGATAAAGAGGTGTTTTTCTCTCTTTTTATGAAGCTCTTTGACGTATGGTCCGCAAAAGCACCGGGATATATGTTTTCGGCGGCGGCGGTCATGAATAATATAATGAAAAATGCCGTTCGCCAAAATGCGCGGCAGAGTGAGCAGGCACACGGTGCGCAGCACGCGATATTTTTGCAGGCAAAAAAGCTCATTGAGGCGAATTACACTTCGCCCGAGCTCACAGTAAACGGAATTGCGCGCAAGTGCAATATAAGCGATATTTATCTTCGCAAAATATTTGATAAATTTCTTGCCATGTCGCCAAAGCAGTATATAGATAAGCTTAGGATCGAATACGCTACCGAGCTGCTCGGAACGGGATATTATTCCGTCACCGACGTCGCGGAAAAGTGCGGAATACCGAACACAAAGCATTTTTCAACATTTTATAAATCAAAAACCGGAATTACGCCGTCAAAGACGCTGAAATGAAAGAGCTTATAAGCGAAAAAAGAAAAAGCCTTGAAATTCATTAAGAATTTCAAGATCTGTGTAAGGGCGATAAAAAATATATTTTCAAGAGCTTTCGTATGGATTTTAAGCCATGTGTAAAATAAGTGCTTCGACCACTGGGAGAAAAGCTACATCAGCACCTTTTCACTATTCACTATTACTTATTACTTGCCAAAAATCGACAAGAGATTTTAGTGAAAAGTGAAGGGTGAAGAGTGAAAAAGTAAAATCGACAAGCTTCTGTCGAAACTTGTCGATTTTTGGCGGAGGCAGAGGGATTCGAACCCCCGTGGGGTTGCCCCCAAACGGTTTTCAAGACCGCCTCGTTATGACCGCTTCGATATGCCTCCGTATGCTATTAAGTTGTTTTTTCGCAACGAGTATTTTAGCATATTATTATTTCCTTGTCAAGTTAAATGCGAAAAAAACTCGTAATTTTCGAAGATTTGCCGTTAAAATCAATTTTTTTTCGAAATACTCTTGATTTTTTTCTTTCTTTATGTTAGAATACTCAAAGCACGACTATGTGGTGCCTTTTTGCTTGCACCACAAAATAACATATGATTATTTTTCGGAGGAATAAAAAATGGAACTCGCACTCGGTATTTCGCTGCTCGTTATGGCAGTATTTCTTATCGTAGCCGTGTTGCTTCAAACCGGAAAGGATAAGAGCCTTTCGGGCTCTATCGGCGGCGGCGCCGAAACCTTCTTTTCCAAATCGAAGTCCGGTACGTGGGACAAGGTGCTTTCAAGAGCAACACTTGTTGTTTCCGTGCTCTTTGTTATCCTTGTCATTGTGATGTATATCGCGGTTGATTCGCTCTACAAAGTGGGTTAAAAGAAAAAACGCAGGTTCTCCTGCGTTTTTCTTTTTTAAATTATTGCAAAAAATATATCCATTCGGGCTTTTATGTGATATAATTAAGTTGTATTAAAATTCAGGAGCTTTTTATGAAAAATTTTTTCGGCGATGATCTTTTGCTCTCAACACCGTCGGCCTTAGCGCTTTACGGCACGGTAAAAGACCTTCCTATTATTGATTACCACTGCCATCTGAACGAAAATGAGATAAAAGCGAAGCATCGCTTTTCTAATCTCGGTGAGCTTTGGCTCGGCGGCGACCACTATAAGTGGCGCGCGATGCGACTTTGCGGAGTTGACGAAAAATACATCACGGGCGACGCCGATTATTACGAAAAATACAAAAAATTCGCCGAGATATTCCCGAAGCTCTGCGGCGGTCCTCTTTATTATTTCACACAGCTTGAGCTGAAAATACTCTTTGGGATCGAGCTTCCCCTATGCTCCGAAAATGCAGACGAGATCTGGGAGCGTGCGAACCGAGTTCTTTCGGAGCTTGATTCAAATGATATTCTCAAAAAATTCCGCGTCGAATACGTTGCAACGACCGATGACCCCGCATCTCCCCTCTCGGCGCACGGAAAATACGGTGACACTCTCGTTTGCCCGACCTTCCGCCCCGACCGCATGCTGCCTCCCGACGACGCGGCTCTCTCGGAGCTTGAGGCGGCGTCCGGCATGACAGTTGACAGCCTTGCAGCTCTCAAATCGGCTCTCACGAACCGACTTGATTTCTTCATTTCAAGGTCATGCAAAATAGCTGACCACGGCATGGACTTCCCTCCTCTTGCCGATTGCGGCGAATGCCGCGCAGAGGCGCTTTTCAAAAAGCGAAACGAGCTTTCGCCAAATGAGCGCCGCGAGCTTTTCTCACACCTGCTTTATTTTCTCTGTGAACTGTATAAAAAGAACGGCATGACCGTTCAGATCCATTTTGCGACCTTCCGCTGCGTCAATTCCGCGATGCTTCCCGTGACCGGCAAGGATTCGGGCTTTGACATCATTCGCGGCTCGATCGATCCCGACGAGCTCGTTACCTTCCTTGACACGCTCAGCTCACGCGGCGCACTGCCGAAAACCGTGCTTTACTCGCTTGACCCTTCGGTCATGCCTGCGGTCGCCACGATGTCGGGAGCCTTCCCGAACGTTCGCATCGGTGCTGCTTGGTGGTTCAATGACACTCTTATGGGAATTCGCCGCCAGCTTGAGGTGATCTCCGAGTATGCGGTTCTCGGCACAAATCTCGGAATGCTGACCGACAGCCGTTCGTTTGCAAGCTATGCACGCTTTGATTTCTTCCGCCGTATTCTTGCCGATTTTGTCGGCGGCTATGTTGAGCGAGGAGAATACGATATGGCGTCGGCAGAGCGGCTGATGCTCGATATTTGCTATAATAACGTTAAGGAATTTATCGGAATATAAAAAAAGAAGCTGACAAGGTCAGCTTCTTTTTTATTCAGATAAGAGCTTTCTTCTTTGCTTTTTCAGCCTCTATACGGTCATTCTCCCGCTTAAGCTCAAGCACGCGAGCCTTGAGGATCTCAACCGCTTCGGGATCGGTCTCGCCGTTTTGATAATGGCGAACGATCTCAATATTTTCGGGCCCGGCACATGCGCAAATAGCCTTGACGACCGCAAGGTGAACGATCGGCTCTTTGAACTGATACATATCGCACAGCTTCATGAAGTTTTCCTTGTTTTTTATAGTTCCAAGCTGCTCAAAGACCGCGTCTATCGTATCATACGTTGCGCCCTTTTGAATTATCTTATAGAGCTTTCTGTACTGTTTTTTCTTTCCGTATTTTGCTATTTTTGCCTCAGATGCCATAAATGTATCCTCCAAATCGTTATACACATCTATGATACAGCAAAATAAAATACGCAATGTTAACAAATTGTGTCTTATTAATGTATTTTAAAACATTTTTCGAATCTCTTGACATTAATTTTTTGGCATGATATAATCTATCAAACAACTCATGGAGGGTCAATATGGACACGTATAAAATGTCAAATTCGTTCGGCGTAAACGATGCTATTTTTTACAGCATAAGAAAAGAGCCCTTTTCAATATACGGGCTTTTTGAGCCCACAAAGAATGCCCCGTTTCGCCGCTTGCCCGAAAACGTGGCAAAAATGACGAACGAGGGTGTCGCAGCTCTGGCTCTTGACACCGCCGGCGGTCGCGTGCGCTTTTCGACCGACTCGCCGTACGTTATAATCAAGCTTGCCTTTCCGAGCGTCAATCGTTTCCCCCATATGCCGCTGACGGGTACTGCGGGCATTGATGTTTACGAGGATACCGACGGCGGAAGCAGATTTATAAAGGCGGCAACGCCCGATCTGAGCATCACCGACGGATATGAAATGATAGTAAAGTTTGACCGACCGAAGATGCGCTCGCTGACCGTAAATTTCCCTTCATATAACCATGTCGACGATATGTTTATAGGTGTTTCGGAAACGGCCCGTCTGCGCTCGGGACGCAAATACATAAACAAAAAGCCGATCGTCTTTTACGGCAGCTCTATCACCCAGGGGGCATGCTCGTCGCGCCCCGGTATGACATACCAAAATTTAATTTCAAGACGCTATGATCTCGACTATATAAATCTCGGATTTTCGGGCTCGGCGCGTGCAGAGGCGGCGATCGTTTCCTACATGGCAAAGCTGCCCATGCTCGCCTTCGTTTCGGATTACGACCACAATGCACCAAGCGTTGAGCATCTGAACGACACCCACTCGCGTCTTTACGATGCGATACGTGAGCAAAATCCCGATATACCTTACATCATGATCTCGCGCCCCGATTTCAACGGCACGGCATCGGATAACGCACGACGCGACGTCGTTATCAACACTTTCCGCCGCGCACGGGAGCTTGGCGACAAAAACGTTTATTACATTGACGGTGAGGGACTTTTTGCAGGCCCGCTTTCAGGTGACTGCACGGTTGACGGCACGCACCCGAACGACCTTGGTTTTTCTCTTATGGCAGACCGCATCGGACGCGTCGTAGACCGCGCGCTGCGCGACACTGAGTTTGGAGGTAAGAACGATGATTGAAGTACACGAGCATGACCCCAATCTTTTAATCGAAACAAACATAGACAAGCCCGATATACGGTTCTTCGATATACGGCGTCCCCCGTTTGACGTATACGGCTTTTATAAGTACGAAACCGAGCCTGAGTTTCACCGACTGCCGACCGACGTTGCCGCTGCAACCTCTGCCGGGGTTGCTTACAACGAGCGCGAGCCTGCCGGAGGTCGCGTGCGCTTTTCAACAGATTCGCCGTATATTGCTATATCCGTTGAATATATCCATCTCGGGAGAAGCTCTTATACAACGCTTGAAGCGACAGGAGGCTTTGACCTTTACGAGGATTTCCCGAACGGCATATCCGAAAGCCGTTTTCTAAAAGCATTTCCCCCCCCTTATTCAACGGACAAAAAATATGAGCAGGTCGTTAACCTGCGCGACCCGAAAAAGAGATATTTCACTATCAATTTCCCGATCCATTCGGTGGTCAAAAATGTTTATATCGGAATTGCCGAGTCCTCGTATCTCGGAGGTGGCGCAAAATACAGAAACCGCCTCCCCGTCGTCGTCTACGGCAGCTCGATAGTTCACGGCACCGGTCCCTCTCGGCCCGGGCTGACCTACACAAACATTCTTTCGCGCCGCTTAAATCTTGATATTCTCAATCTCGGATTTTCGGGTGACGCAAAAGCCGAGCAAGCCATCGTTGATTATATGGGCAAGCTCCCGATGAGCATTTTCGTTTGCGATTACGACTACAATGCGCCCGATGCTGAGTATCTGCTCAAAACGCACAAGGCGATGTACGACTCCTTCCGCGAGCATCAGCCCTTAACACCCTATATTATGATATCGGAGCCGGACGCAGCGGGCAGTAGAAGCGCACCGGGACGGCGCGACGTCATTATAGATACGTTCCGCCACGCGCGCGAGCTTGGTGATAAAAATGCTTATTACATCGACGGAGAGACCTTCTTCCTCGGACGTGACGAGGGCGACTGCACGATAGACGGCACTCACCCGAACGATCTCGGCAATTCATTAATGGCAGACGGTATCGAACGCGTTTTGCGGAAGATACTCGCCGAAGGAAACTGTCTTGAATAAAAAAAGGTCGGCTTTCGCCGACCTTTTATATTTGCTTTTTTCTGATATTGATCAGTCTTACGACTATCGGCGCAAGCACGATATTCGTTCCGAGCTCGAAAAGGAAGTTTCCTCCGACAAGTCCGAGCAGCATATACTGAATGACGTTTTCATATCCTCCCGCAACGCCCCATGCCTTAATGGCTTCAAAAAAGAACACAAAGCAGCCGATAAGGAAAACTCCCGTATTTACAAGGGGACATACTATCGCCGCTGCGATCACGGCAACCGTACGGTTATATTTTTCAAGCCATTTATAAATAAGCCCCGCGCAAAATCCCGCAAGCACACCTTTTGCAAGCACGGTTATGACCGTTCCCGGTGCGTTGATCATCAAAAATGCCGAAGCATCTCCCGAGAAAAGCACCACGAGCCCGAAAACAAGACCCAGCCATGCACCGATCGAAATGCCGCAGGTCGCAGCTCCGATAACTATGGGTATAAGCACGAGCGATATTGAAAACATGCCCAGATGTATAAACGCGCCCATAAACTGAAGCACGATAACAAGCGCGGTAAGAACTGCACCGAGCACCATCGTTTTCGTTGAAATCGTTTTTTTGTTTCCCATTTAAAGCACCTCATTTCCGTGATATTATATCACAGTATGGGGAAAATTGCAATAGTTTTTTAAAACAAGCCCCCCGCCGGCGGCGGGGCTTATTTTAAACGAGCAGATTCTTGCCGCTTTCTGTGTCAAAAAAATGCATGACCTTCGAATCGAAGGTAACGTATATCGTTTCTCCGTATGTGAGCGCGTTTCTCTCATCGTCACTTAAAATGATCGTCGGTATACGGACGATGAGGCGGTCACCGTTTTCTTCTGTCACGTGGAGATGAAGCTCGCTGCCCATCATCTCATTAACGACTATTTTGCAAGGTATTGCGCCCCTATCGCCCTTCTTTGCGAGCACAAAGTGCTCGGGACGAACACCGAGCGTGATCTCGCCCCCCTCAACACCCTTTTTATTAAGCATTTCGGCCTTTTTCCCCGTGACCTCGATCTTTGCGCCGTACGGCTTAACGTAATATTTTCCTCCCTCAAGCACAAGCTCCGTGCAAAAGGTGTTCATCTTCGGCGCACCGATAAATTCCGCAACGAACAAATTATCGGGCATATCGAACACCTCTGTCGGCGTGCCGACCTGCTGGATATATCCGTCCTTCATTATTACGATGCGGTCGCCAAGGGTCATAGCCTCCGTTTGATCGTGTGTTACGTAAATAAATGTGGTGTCGATATTCTTACGGAGCAGAATGATCTCGGCCCTCATTTGATTGCGCAGCTTTGCATCGAGATTGGAAAGCGGTTCGTCCATAAGAAACACCTTGCTGTCGCGAACCATGGCGCGACCGATTGCCACTCTTTGCCGCTGACCGCCCGAAAGTGCACGCGGCTTTCTCGTTAAATACTCTGTTATACCGAGTATCTGTGCCGCCTTTGTCACCTTCTCATAAACCTCCTCCTGCGGCGCTTTTCGCAAGCGCAGGCTGAATGCCATATTCTCAAACACCGTAAGATGCGGATAAAGCGCATAATTTTGGAAAACCATTGCTATATTCCGATCGCGCGGCTGAAGATCGTTCACCACCGCGCCGTCGATCTCAACCGTTCCCTCGGAGATCTCCTCAAGCCCTGCGATCATTCGCAGAGTCGTGGATTTTCCGCAGCCCGAAGGGCCGACAAAAACAATGAATTCCTTATCGGCAATATCGAGATTAAAGTCCTGAACCGCGACTGTATCCTTGCCGTATATCTTCTTTACATTGGTTAATTTAACACTTGCCATATATTTCTACCTTTCTTTTCATTAGCCCTTAACGGCACCGCCCGTGACGCCCTCAACATAATACTTTTGCAAGCAAAGGAAGACTATCGTGACGGGGATCGCAACGATAACGCCTGCGGCGCAGAACATATTGTAATTTGTGTTTACCATGGTCTTTGAAAGCCACTCGAACATACCCACCGCAACGTTCATGCCTTGGCTGTTTTCATGAATGAGATAGCTCGCAAGCATGAAATCTCCCCAAGGCGCCATAAAGCCCATGAGGACCGTATAGATCACTATCGGCCTTGAAAGAGGCAAAATGATCTTGTAAAACACCTGCGCGCGCGTTGCACCGTCAACGCGCGCCGCCTCGTCAAGGCTCTTTGGCAGCGTGTCAAAAAAGCCCTTTGAAACGTAATAACCCATTCCGCTGCTGGCACAGTATACTATTATAAGCCCAAGCGGTGCCATTTGCATCGTCAGCCCAAGATCGGTGAACACCTTATATATAAGGATCAATGTGAGAAACCCCGGAAACATTCCGAGAATGAGCATGAAATTCATGAGCCCCCTTCTGCCGCGGAAGCGCAAGCGGGAAAGCACATAGCTCATCGAAAGGACAAAAACGGTTTGAAGCACCGCCGTGGCAACGCCCATTATCCCCGTGTTCAAAAACCAACGCGGAAAATCCGTTTTTGTGAAAAGCCTTATATAATGATCGAGTCCGAACCGCTTTGGCAAAAGATAAGTCGTTTGCATGGACGTTTCCGCTTTAAATGATTCAAGAAGTATTCCGACAAACGGGAAAAGCCAAAGAACGGTCATAATAACGAGGACGGTATAAACCACTGTATTTCCGACGCGTCTGCTTGCCCGAGCACCGAGTCCCGTCCTCTTTATTTCGTTGTTTCTCATCACCTGTAATCCTCCTCGTGCTTGGTTGACGGAATTACATTATAAATTATAAGCGAGAGCACCGCGACGACGATAAACACGAGAATTCCTATCAAAGATGCCATATAATACTTGCTCTCGCCGCTGTTCAGCGTCATCTTGTATAGCCACGTTATAAGCAGATCGGTGTAACAGACGGAAACGCCGCCCGCCGTGCCGATCTCGGTGTTTATCAGCTGATTGTTTTGCGTCAAAAGATAAATAACGTTGAAATTGTTAAGATTGCCGACAAAGCTCGTGAGAAGATACGGGCCCGTGACGAACATCATATAAGGCAGAGTGATCTTTACATACTGTTGCCAAGGCTTTGCTCCGTCGATCCTTGAGGATTCGTAAAGATCCTTGGGAATGTTCATAAGAATTCCCGTTGCTATAAGCATTATATAAGGAATTCCGACCCAAATGTTGACGGCTATAAGCAATACCCTTGCAGAGATCGGATTCTGCCAAAGTGAAAGCTGATTTACCGCCACCATGGAGCTCGGTATCAAATTCCATTCAAGCAAAAGCTTGCCGATAATTCCCGTGGCGTCAAACAGCTTCGCAACGTAAAGAAGCGAAACGAACTGAGGTATCGCTATTGTCATAACGAGAACCGTTCGCCAGAATTTTTTGATCTTTATCCCTCTCTTGTTTATCATGATAGCGACGAACATTCCGAGAAAATAATTTGAGAAAGTGGCCAAAAACGCCCACATTAGCGTCCATGCGAGTATCTCTCCGAAGGCAAGACCCATTCCGCCGCTTCCGAAATCCAAAAGCTCGTTAAAATGCTCAAGACCGACCCACGAGAAAAGATTGGAGTAACCGTCGTGCGCGGCGTCATAGCTCGTGAAGGCTATAAGCACCATATAAATTATCGGAAGCACCGTAAAGATCAAAATACCTGCGACGGGCAAGGAAAGCAAGGTCTTGTGGAATTGATCGTCAAGCAACGAACGAAGATCGTCCTTGCCGCTTTTGATCTTCTTGCCTTTTTTCGTTATATCCATGCAAATGCGGCACTGCTTGACCTGAAGGCGCCATGTGTAAATGAACGCAACTATGAATATGACTGTCAAAAGTCCGTAAAGAAGCACCTTGACCGAGTCATCGCCCGCCACCCAGACCTCGGTGTCGAAGACCTCATCGTAGAATTTGCCGCCCTGAACCGTGCCGACGGTTTTGCCCGTTTGGAAGAATCGGGTTTTTGCGAGCCAATAAATACCCCCGCTCGGAACGATCATATAGCCGATAAAGATCAGCTCAAACGCAAGAAATAAAATTCCCCGCAGTATCTGACCGTAAAAAAGATTTCCGAAGCCGAAAACAAAAAACGAAAGCCTGACCGCAAAGTTTCCGTACTTAAATGTGCTCCCTATGTCAACAAATTCATTTTTTATCCCTCGAAAGACGCGCAAAAACGCACCGCCGACGGAACGGCCGACCCCGCGAAGCCATGCGGGTATCAGGCAAAAGAACAGCCTGAATTTATAGAAAAAAGCTTGAAATCTACCAAGCCTCAAATAATCCAGATCGTTTAGTCTTTTCATATAGAGTCCAATACTCCTTGAATGATTTTAAAGGTTTTAAAAGGCAGGGGCGCGTAAGGCGCCCCTGCCTTTATTATTGCAGTATTTTCTTTGAATTATGCCGAAATAAGCTCTGCTTTATGGGTTGCCCCCGTCCCTTTTCAGGTCGTTGTCACGGGTTTTAGCAGTCCGTTTATCGCAGACTGATAATTTTTCAGCGCAGCCTCGAGCGCCGATTCGTCCTTTGCGCTCTTTGCGGCAGCACCGAGAACTCTCGTTATATCCCACCAGCCGCCGTGGATCTGACCCTGAGGCGTACCGTATGCGTTTTGCTTTGCAAGTGCCGCAAGCGAGGGATTGGACTGAACCGCCTCCGATGCCTGCGCTTTCAGATTTGAGGGCCCCCACTGGAAGCTCTCGTATCTTTGATTTTGACATTCCTCACCCGTGAGATACTGCGCAAGCTTTGAAAGCACCGCTGCGCGCTTTGCATCGGATTGCGGCTTGACCCCCATAAGCTTATTACCCGTAAACGAGCCGAGGTGATAGTCCTTGCCGTCAACAGAGAACGAGGGCAGATCGGTAACTGCGAAATTCTCTCCGAAATGGCTTTCTGCGGTCTCGGCGTTCCATATACCCGTTACGATAGCACCGGTATTTGTAAAAATATCCGCATTGCTGTCATAACACGGGGATTTTGCGAGCTTTTGCATGCCCTTCATCGCGATAAGGCCCTCGGGGGAATTGAAATTGTCGCTGACCGCCGCAAACGTGCCGTCCTCGTTCATCGTCCATTCGGATTTGCAGCCCGTGGCAAAGAAGAACGATGCTGTGTACCATGCGTTTTCAAGTCCGTATCGGAATTTTACATTGTTCTTTTCGCAGTCTGCAATGATATCCTCAAGGCTTTCGGGATTTTTGACTATCGATTTGTCATAATACAGATAATAGCCGTTATCGCTGGTCAGGGGATATGCGTAGATCGTCCCTCCGACAGATGCCGCCGCAACGGATCCCGCATCGTTATTAGCCCTGATCGTCTCCTGTGCGTTCTTCCCCGGCACGGCAAGCGCCGCCGCCTGAACAAGACGCGCAAGCTGATCCTGTGCAAAGCAATAGATATCGGGCGCCGATGCAACATCGGCTACGACCCTTGAGCCCGAATCGCCCTCTGCCACACCCTCGATCTCGGCGTTTATCACTATCCCGGGATTCGCCGCCTCAAAGGCGTCTATCTGACGTCGAAACTGCTCCGCTACACCTTCCTTTTCGGAAACCCACATAGTTATATTGTAAGTTCCCGTAAGATCCATGCCGGCATCGGGATCGCTCTCTGCTCCCATGCAAGAAACAAAATTAAAGCCGAGTATCTGCACCGCCAACGCCAACGAAAGTATTTTTTTGATTTTCATTATTTTTGTCCTCCAAACATAATGTATTAACCGATGAGTAGTATTTGCTATATGTACTTCATATATGCGTTTTACCGTAAAATCGGCTTTTTGTCGGCGATCACAAAAGCAAAGCTTGATTTCAAGCAATAAAAAAGGCGCGTTTGCGCCTTTTTTATATCTCTATTTCAATTCCGACGGGGCAGTGATCGCTACCCTCTATCTCATTTAATATAAAGCTGTCCCCGACCTTTTCCATAATACGGTTTGACACAACGAAATAATCGATACGCCAACCGATGTTTCGTTCGCGAGCCTTCATCATATAGCTCCACCACGAATATTTCACCGTGTCGGGATATAAGGTCCTGAAGCTGTCCGAAAAGCCCGCGCAAAGCAGCTCCGAGAACTTTCCGCGCTCCTCGTCCGAAAATCCGGCATTTTGGTGATTGGTCTTGGGGCTTTTGAGGTCGATCTCCTCGTGGGCGACATTAAGATCTCCGCAGTATATGACCGGCTTCTTTTTATCAAGTGACAAAATATATGCGCGGAGCGCATCCTCCCAGCTCATTCTGTAATCCAACCGTGCAAGCTCGCGCTGGGCGTTCGGCGTATATACGTTCAGAAGATAAAAATTTTCATATTCGAGAGTGATCGCGCGCCCCTCGTGGTCGTGCTCGTCAACTCCGATGCCGTAGCTGACCGAGATCGGCTCGTGCTTTGTAAACACTGCCGTGCCGGAGTATCCCTTTTTATCCGCACTGTACCAATACTGATAATATCCGTCCGGTGCAAATTCCGCCTGCCCCGGCTGCATCTTCGTTTCCTGTATACAGAAAAAATCCGCGTCGGCTGCGGCAAAAAAATCGGAAAACCCCTTGCCGAGCACGGACCGAAAGCCGTTTACGTTCCAAGATATAAATTTCATATTGATCTCCGTTCCGCGTTTTTTCGCTTTTGTTTATTATTGCCTATATTTTATCACAAAACCGCAAGGATTGCAATACCTTTGACTACTTGACAATTTGATCGATAAATAGTATAATATGGATAATATACTGTGCTCATTGGGAGGAAGAACATGGATCTTCAGAAGGTTTTAAACAATTTGGAAAATTGCCCCTGCGGCAGAGAGCATACATTCGACACAAAGGTGGTCGAAATAGGCAGCGGAATTACCGCGCGCGCAGGTGAGATACTTGCCACGGCGGGATTTCCGAAAAAGCTGCTCATCGTTGGCGACCGCAACACCATGCGCGTTTCCGAGGGACTTCTCGACTCGCTGATCGGTGCGGGCTTTGAGATCGCAAGAACCCTTATTTACGACGATATGAAATATGCGCGCGTAGAACAGGTGCGCGAGGTCGAGGCTCTGGCTCTCGCTTGCGACGGTATCATCTCCGTCGGCACGGGCTCGCTCAACGACATATGCCGCGTCGCATCATTCGCGCAAGATAAAAAATTCTGCATTTTTGCAACCGCACCCTCAATGGACGGCTTTGCTTCGGACACAGCACCGATAATCGAAAACGAATTCAAGACCTCTTGGCAGGCCCGCCAGCCGATGGTCATTTTGGCTGACACCAAGATACTCGCAAAAGCTCCGACAGAGCTTAAAAGCGCGGGCTTTGGTGATATGGTTGCAAAATATCTCGGCATACTCGAGTGGAGGATCGCAAACCTCGTCATCGACGAGTACTATTGCCCTGCCGTTGCGCAGGTCACGCTCGATGCGCTCGAAAAATGCTGCTCGCTTGCCGACAAGGTAACGGCTGATGACGAAAAAGCTGCCGGCGCGATCATGGAGGCGCTCGTGCTTTCGGGTCTTGCCATGAAGCTCGCACTTTCCTCTCGCCCCGCATCGGGTGCTGAGCACGTCGTTTCGCATTTCTGGGAGTGCTACAAGCTCGCTCGCGGCATCTGGCCCGAATTTCACGGCAAAAAGGTCGGCGTTGCGACCCTCGTGCTCCTTCGCACGTACCACAATCTTGCAGACCGCGTGGCCGAGATCGAGCCGACCCGTGACATGACGGATTGGGACAAGGTTTACGCTCAGTTCAGCGAAAAGCAGCTCCCCGAGGTCAAAAAGCTCAACAATCCGACGATCACGGACAAGATCGACCCCGAGCGTCTTAAAAATTCTTGGAGCGAGATACGCCGCCTTATAAAAGAGACCCTGCCGACACCCGATGAGCTGCTCGCTCTTATGGAATCTGCCGGCTGTGCCACGACGACCGAGGAGATCAACGTGTCCGACGAGCTTTACGCAACGGGACTTCGTTACCATACATATATGAGATACCGCTTGCTCATTCCGAGACTTTTCCCGATGATCGGTCTTGACATTATGGATTTCGCAAAATAAAAAAAGCCCCATTGGGGCTTTTTTTATTTTCTGTTTACCGCCGTAAGATATTCTTCATAAGTCAAGACGAGCTTGGCAGCTTCGAGCAGCGCGTTCGCGGTCATGCCTGACGGCAGACCTATTTTTTCTGCGAATTCATCGCGGCGTTTTGCGCTGTCGGCGCGTCCCGAAAGACCGTCCTCGTAAAAGTCCGCCTTTGAAAGCGGATTTTTTTCCGCAAGCCTTGCCCGTTCCTCGCTTTCATACGGTAAAAGCAAATTATAAAGCAGTTCTCGCTCCATGCCCTCGACACCGAGCGTCCCTTCTGCCGACGGCTCGGATTTTCTTTTTTCCTTGCCCTCGATCTTCGGGATATAGAGCTGTATCAGCCGATCGCGCGGTATTGCCGAGCCGATATGCGAGCGGATCAGCTTCCCTGCTCCGTCACTGTCCGAAAGAACTATCAGCTTCGTCTTTTCCGAAAGAGCACGCAAAAGCGCGAGCTTTTCCTTTTGCTTGAAAATGCCGAAGCCGTCCGTCGTTATGATATGCGCGTCGCAGACCGTCAAAAGACGTGCGCGGTCATATTTCCCCTCGACGATTACGGGATACGGAATATTCAGCTTTCTCATCTAAAGATCGCCCATATTATAACGGCCGCACCGAGTATGATACGGTAAATTCCGAACGGGATAAACGTGTGCTTTTTAAGAAAATCGGTCAAAAATCTTATCGCCGCGACCGAAACGAGAAACGCGACAATGCAACCGATCGCAAGTATTGCCCAAAGCTCGCCCGTCATAGAAATGCCGTCAAGCAGGAATTTTACAACCTTTAAAAGGCTTGCCCCCGCCATGACGGGAATGGCCAAAAAGAACGAAAATTCCGCCGCCGCCACGCGCGAAACACCGAGCAGGCGCGAGCCGATGATCGTTGAGCCTGAGCGCGATGTGCCGGGGATCAGTGCAAGCATTTGAAATGCACCGATACCGAGTGCCGTCGAATAAGAAATATCATCAACCGTTTCACAGCGGTTTTTGCCTTTTTTGTACTTTTCGATGATTATAAACGCAAGACCGTAGACGATAAGCGCCGCGGCAATGACCAGCGCGCCGCCGGTGCGAACATAAAGCTCGCCCTCGCCCTCATAAAGCAGAGCGTCGATAAAATCGTTTATTAAAAGACCGACGACCGCCGCGGGAACCGATCCGACGAGCACCTTTGCCCAAAGGCTCCAAGTGCTTTTCTTTTCCTGCGCGGATTTTGACGGTGCGAACGGATTGAGCTTGCGAAAATAAAGCACAACGACCGCCATGATCGATCCGAGCTGTATGACAACGGAAAACATCTCCCAAAATTCTGACGGTACATCAAGCGGCCACAGCGCATTGAAAAGTATCATATGACCCGTCGAGCTGATCGGCAGCCACTCTGTTATTCCCTGAATGATCCCTATCAGCACGGTCTTTATTATTTCAACAAGAAACATAAAGCCTCCAATTTTACAAACTGCTCGCCTTTTCGACGAGCAGTTTTAATATGTTTGTTATTTTTTAAGTGCAACCGCGGCTTTTGCCTTTGCTGCGATATTAGCCGGAGTAAGTCCGTAATATTCAAGCAGAGCCGGAACCTTGCCGGAACGGCCAAAGCAGTCCTCGGTGCCAACGCGAAGCACGGGCACGGGCTTGCCCTCGCAGACGACCTCTGCAACGGCAGAACCGAGACCGCCGATAATATTGTGCTCCTCAGCGGTGACGATAGCACCCGTATCGGCAGCAGCCGCAAGAATGATCTCACGGTCTATCGGCTTGATCGTATGAATGTTGATAACGCGGGCGGAAATTCCCTCGTTTGCAAGCAGCTCACGCGCTTCAAGTGCCATGCCGACCATAACGCCGGTTGCAACTATGGTCACGTCCTTGCCATCTGCAAGCACTGCGCCCTTGCCGAGCTCGAACTTATAAGTATTCTTATCAAAAAGCACCGGAACGGCAAGTCTGCCAAAGCGCATATACATCGGACCCTTGTGAGTCATAGCCGCCTCAACTGCCGCGCGTGCCTCAACATCGTCAGCCGGGCTGACAACAGTCATGCCGGGGATAGTTCTCATAAGTGCGAGATCCTCAAGGCACTGATGGGTCGCTCCGTCCTCACCGACGGTGATGCCTGCGTGGGTCGCGCCGATCTTAACGTTGAGATTAGGGTAACCGATCGAGTTTCTGATCTGCTCAAAGGCACGTCCTGCCGCGAACATCGCAAAGGTCGATGCAAAAACAAGCTTGCCCGTCGTTGCAATACCTGCGGCTACGGTCATCATATTGCCTTCTGCAATACCGCAGTCAAAAAATCTCTCGGGGAATTTCTTTTTGAAAACGCCCGTCTTGGTTGCTGCCGCGAGGTCAGCATCAAGAACGACGAAATCGTATTTTTCTCCAAGCTCGGCAAGCGCGTTGCCGTAGGATTCTCTCGTTGCTATTTTATCTGCCATATCAGTTACCTCCCTTGAGCTCGGCTACTGCCTGCTCGTACTGCTCGTCTGACGGTGCGTTTCCGTGCCAGCCGACCTGATTTTCCATAAAGGAAACGCCCTTGCCCTTTGTGGTCTTTGCAATGATCGCCGTGGGCTTGCCCTTGCAGTTCTCGGCTGCGGTGAAGGCTGCATCGATCTGGTCGAAATCATGTCCGTCGATGCTTATAACGTTAAAGCCGAACGCCTCAAGCTTTTTATCATGGGGAGTGGGATTCATAACTTCTGCTACCGGTCCGTCTATCTGAAGGCCGTTCCAGTCGATAACAAGGCAGAAATTGTCAAGCTTATAGTGAGCGGCGAACATGCAAGCCTCCCAAACCTGACCCTCCTCGCTTTCGCCGTCACCGACGATCGCATACGTTCTGTAATCCTTGCCGGCTATCTTTGCGGCAAGTGCCATTCCGGCTGCTGCCGAAATTCCAAGACCGAGCGAGCCTGTCGTCATATCAACACCGGGAGTGTGCTTCATATCGGGGTGACCCTGAAGGAAGCTGTCCACCTGGCGAAGCTTTGCAAGCTCCTCCTTCGGGAAAAATCCTTTTTCTGCAAGAGTTGCATAAAGTGCCGGTGCCGTGTGTCCCTTTGAGAGCACAAGACGGTCACGGTCGGGATCATCGGGATTTTTTGCGTCAACACGCATTTTGTAGAAATAAAGATACGCAAGCAGATCGGCAATCGAGAGAGAGCCGCCCGGATGTCCGGATTTTGCTGCGTGAACGCCGAGCAACGCTCCAAGACGGATCTCGGTTGCTACGGATTGAAGTTCAAGTTTTTTTGCCTGTTCCATATATCCTCCGGAAATTTTTGTTTTACCATAATATTATAATGTATTTTCCCTGAATTGTCAAGTATTTTAATCAACTCTGCTGCGTCTTTCTCCGTCGAAAAACGCCCTAATGTTCTTGATTATTTCGTCAAGACAGCGTGCGCGCGCTTCGGCTGCGCCCCAAGCCATATGCGGTGTCAGGCAGACGTTCGGCATATCTTTTATCGGATAAAAAGGGTGATCCTTCGGCATGGGTTCTACGGAATACACGTCAACGCCGATACCGCCAAGCCTTCCGCCGGCGACGGCGCGAGCAAGCGCCGCCTCGTCCGTGACCGCCCCGCGTGCTACGTTTATTACGATCGCGTCATTTTTCATAAGCGCGATCTCGCGCTCGCCGATAATACCACGCGTTGCGTCGGCAAGCGGCAGATGTATCGAGATTATATCGGCGCGCAGGCAAAGCTCATCTAGCGAAACGCACTCAACTCCCTCACAGGGCGTGCGCTTGAACGCTATTACCTCACAGCCCATCGCGCGTGCGACCGCCGCGACCTGCTTGCCTATATTGCCGTACCCGACGATGCCCCACGTTTTGCCGCATATCTCGTGATAAACGGGCGAAAGCTTGTTTGCCACGCCGCCGCGGGTATAGCTTCCGTCCTCAACAGCTTTTGTGTATTCGGGCAAATGAGTATAAAGCGAAAGCGCCATTGAGAGCGTTACTTGTGCCACGCTTTGCGTTGAATACCCAACGACATTCGAAACGGCGATGCCGTGCTCACGGCAGTACGCGGTATCGATATTGTCGTATCCCGTTGCGGCTATGCATATTAGCTTTAAATTCTTCGCTCCGCCAAGATTTGTTCCGTTTAATTTTATTTTGTTGATCAGCACGACCTCGCTCTCGGCAATTCGCGCCGCGACGTCCTGCGGCTCCGTCGTGCCGTATATTTCCACCTCACCGACCTCATTCAGCGGTGAAAGGTCAAGATCTGCCCCAAGCGTTGAGGCATCAAGTACAGTTATTTTCATAGCTACCTCCGTTTCCGGTACCATTATATCACATTCTTTCACAATATTCAATGTCGAAATAGGTCAAATTCCCATATAATTATATTGGGGCCTCCCCCAATACAATTAAGGAGATTCTTATGGCAACATTTCAAAATCGCGCCACATTGACATACAACAATTTCGTCACGAACTCGAACACGGTAACGGGCGAGATAGTTGAGGCGCTTTCTGCGGCAAAAAACGCCGTTGACGCCACTTATGCCTCAGGCGAGGATATAACTTATGTCGTCAGCATCGTCAATTCGGGCACAACACCCTTTACGGGTCTCACCGTGACCGACGACCTCGGAAGATATACCGTTGGTACGGGTCCTGTCACCGCAACTCCGCTGACGTTTGTTGACGGCTCGGTCGCACTCTATGTAAACGGTGTTCTCAGCACCACCCCGACCGTTACGGGCACCGATCCTTTGACGTTTACGGGAATAACCGTTCCGGCAGGCGGAAACGCTGTCCTCATTTATCGCGCGCGAGTAAATGAGTTCGCCCCTCTCGGCACAGATGCAACCATAGTTAACACCGCCACCGTCACCGGCAACGGACTTCCCTCCCCCGTCACCGCGGAGGCTACCGTGACCGCGACCGCCGCGCCCTTCCTCACCATAACAAAGGCTCTTACCCCCACGGTCGTTCGTGATAACGGGCAGATCACGTACACCTTTGTGATACAGAACCTCGGAAATACTGCGGCTGAGATCGGCGACAACGTCACCGTGACAGACACCTTCGATCCGATCATCGACATCACCGCAGTTACCCTTGACGGTGTAACTCTCACAAGCCCGACAGATTATACCTATGATACGACGACCGGTGAATTTGCGACCGTCCCCGGACGCATAACCGTTCCCTCCGCAACCTACACTCAGGATCCGACCACCGGCGAATTCACAACGGTTCCCGGCACTGCGACCCTCACGGTCAGCGGCACTATCTGACAAAAAAAGCACTCTCTCAACCGAGAGAGTGCCGTTTTTTTATTTTAGTTCAACTCGGCGGATCTTTCCGCTGATGGTCTTCGGAAGCTCATCGCGGAATTCAACGACGCGTGGGTATTTATACGGCGCCGTGCGCTTTTTGACATATGTTTGTATCTCGCGCTTCAGCTCCTCTGTCGGGTTTGTTCCCTTGACAAGCACGATCGTCGCCTTAACCGCCTGACCGCGTATCTCATCGGGCACTGCTGTGACCGCACACTCAAGCACGTACGGAAGCTCCATAATAACGCTCTCGATCTCGAACGGTCCTATGCGATAGCCCGACGATTTGATAACGTCGTCCACGCGCCCGACAAACCAAAAGAGCCCTTCCTCGTCGCGCCATGCGGTGTCGCCCGTATGATAATATCCGTCGTGCCACGATTCCTTTGTGTGCTCCTCGTCGCGGTAATATCCGCTGTAAAGTCCGCAGGGTGCGCCCTCGGTCGTCTTTATGCAGATCTCACCTGGCTCGCCGACCTTGGCGGGAGTGCCGTCGGGAAGCAGGATCTCAACATTATAAAGCGGCGAGGGTCTGCCCATCGAGCCGAGCTTCGGCGTTGTGCCGACGAAGTTTCCGATCGACAGAGTGGTCTCCGTCTGACCGTACGCCTCCATAATGCGGATCCCCGTTGCCTTCAAGAACTGATTGTACACCTCGGGGTTCAGCGCCTCGCCTGCCGTCGTGGCGTACTTTATCGACGAAAGATCGTAATCGGCGAGATTTTCCTTTATAAAGAAGCGGTACATAGTCGGCGGTGCGCAGAATGTGGTTATGCGGTATTTACCGATCATCGGAAGTATATCTGCGGCAATGAACTTATCAAAATCGTACGTGAACACGGGTGCTTCGCAGAGCCACTGACCGTAGAGCTTGCCCCAAAGCGCTTTGCCCCAGCCCGTATCGGAGATCGTAAAGTGCAGACCGTTCGGGTCGACATTGTGCCAATATTTTGCGGTGACAAAATGTCCGAGCGGATATTTATGATTGTGCAGAGCGATCTTCGGATAACCCGTTGTTCCCGATGTGAAGAACATGAGAAGCGGATCGCTGCCCTTGGGCGATTCCTCCGTTCGCTCGAACTTATCGGAGAACTGTGCGTACTCGTCGTCAAAGCTATGCCAGCCCTCGCGCTTGCCGTGTGCTATAACCTTGAGCATAGAGCCCTCGGGCAGCTTTGCGATCGCCTTTTCGGCCTCTGCCGAGGTTTCGCCGTCAGCTGTGCAAACGATAGCCGATACGCCTGCCGCTTTGAAGCGGTAATCAAAATCCTTTTCCATAAGCAGATTGGTCGCAGGTATCGCGATCGCGCCGAGCTTATGCAAGGCAAGGATTGTGTACCAGAAATGCCAATGGCGCTTTAAGACGAGCATAACACGGTCGCCCTTTTTGACGCCGAGCGACGCAAGATAATTCGCGACCTTGTTCGAGCCGCGCGACATATCCTCAAACGTAAAGCGGCGCTCGTGCTTTTTTGCCGAGACGTGGAACATTGCAAGCTTGTGAGGCGTCTTTTTAGCGACCGCGTCAACAACGTCGAACGCGAAATTGAAGCTTTCCTCATTCTTAAAGGATATACCCGAAAGCACTCCGCGCTCGTCATGCTCGGTGTCGATAAACCTCGAGCTGACTGGATTTATAATGCCTGCAAGGTCCGTATTCGTGGTTGCGGGAAGTGCCTCCTGCTCCTCATATTTTGACGCACGCTCGCCGTCGGGATTCATAACGATGGCATAGATCTCGCAATCCTCGCCGCCCATTGCTGCCTCGTCGTGAGGTGTTGAGCTGTCATAATAGATGCTGTCGCCTGCGCGCAAGATCTCTGCGCGGTCGCCGATCCAGATCTTCATAGTTCCCCGAATAACTATATCAAGCTCCTGACCCTTATGGGATGCAAGATGCAGAGGCTTTTCGAGCGCCGCTTCGTCGTATGGGATCTTTACATAAAAGGGCTCTGCTATCTTATCCTTGAACATCGCGGCAAGTCGGTTATACACAAAGCCCTCGCGTCGCACGATCGGCATACCCTCGCCTGCGCGAGTGACCGTATAGTTCGTCAAAAACGGCGAGCGTCCCTCCATCAGGTCGGTGATCTCAACACCCGATGCATTTGCGACCTTATATATAAAAGTAAAGCTGAAATCTGCCTGACCGTTCTCGTTAATTATGTACTCCTGCTCCGAAATGCCGCAGGCTTCCGCCATTGCCGCCGTTGAAAGTCCCACAGACTCTCGCGCGGCGCGGATACGTTGGGCAACCTCCTTTATCTTGAAATCCACATGGTTCCCTGACATAAAATCACTTCCTTCTTGAAAAATAAAAAACGCCTCACTGGGTCTTTGCCCATTGAGACGAAAAAATTTCCGCGGTACCACTCAAATTGCGCTATGCGCCACTTACGGATTCTGACAAATCCTGCGCCTCTAACGCTGCGCCTGCGTGCCGTCCTCATCGGACAACCGACTCCAAAGTGATGGCTTCTCGGTCTTTTGCCGCCGGCTCTCAGCCCCCCGGCTCTCTGTGCGCAAAATCAATCGAAAGCGTCTTTTTCATAGTCTTTAATGTGTGGATTATACCACCGCCCGATATTTTTGTCAAGTATTTTTAAGAAATTCAACATTTTGCACAAAATTCGCCCGCTGTATTTGTGACATTTTATCTAATAGAGGAAATTGCAAAAAACCCTTGAAAAATGGCAGATTTAATGATATAATATAGAGTAATATTAGTTTCAAAAGGAGATAAAATCATGGCAATTTATTGCAAAGAACCCTCCCGCACCTTCAGCGAGTACCTTCTTATTCCCGGTTACTCGGACGAGAACTGCACCCCTGCAAACGTTTCGCTCCGCACGCCTCTTGTTAAATTCCGTCGCGGTGAGGAATCTTCGATTTGTCTTAACATACCTATGGTATCGGCTATCATGCAGTCGGTATCCGATGACAAAATGGCTATCGCTCTTGCAAAAGAGGGCGGCATGTCCTTTATTTTCGGCTCTCAAAGCATCGAGAATGAGGCTGCTATGGTCGCGCGCGTAAAAAATCACAAGGCAGGCTTTGTCGTAAGTGATTCCAATCTGCGCCCCGACCAAACGCTCGCCGAGGTTCTCGATCTTTTTGAAAAAATGGGTCACTCCACCATGCCCGTCACCGATGACGGAACGGCAAACGGAAAGCTCCTCGGCGTTGTTACCGGACGTGATTACCGCGTTTCGCGCATGACGCCCGACACCGTCGTTTCCGAGTTTATGACGCCTGTTGAAAAGATGATCACAGCTCCCGAGGGCACAACGCTTAAAGTTGCAAACGATATAATTTGGGAGCACAAGCTCAACTCTCTGCCGATAATCGACAGCGAAGGCAAGCTTCTCTACCTTGTTTTCCGCAAGGACTATTCTCAGCACAAGAGCAATCCCTTAGAGCTGCTCGACAGCCACAAGAGATATATGGTGGGCGCGGGTATCAACACCCGTGACTACGCAGAGCGTGTTCCCGCCCTTCTTGAAGCAGGTGCTGACGTGCTTTGCATCGATAGCTCCGAGGGCTATTCCTGCTGGCAAAAGAACACGATCGCTTGGATCCGCGAGCATTACGGAGATTCCGTTAAGGTAGGTGCCGGAAACGTTGTTGACCGCGACGGATTTATGTTCCTTGCAGAATGCGGTGCTGACTTTATAAAGGTCGGTATCGGCGGCGGATCTATCTGCATCACCCGCGAACAGAAGGGTATCGGACGCGGACAGGCTACCGCGCTTATCGAGGTCGCGGCGGCTCGCGACGAGTACTACGAGAAGACCGGTGTTTACGTTCCGATCTGCTCTGACGGCGGTATCGTTCACGATTACCATATGACGCTTTCGCTTGCGATGGGCGCTGATTTCATGATGCTCGGCCGCTACTTTGCCCGCTTTGATGAAAGCCCCACAAACAAGCTCTTCGTAAACGGCACATACGTCAAGGAGTACTGGGGCGAGGGCTCGAACCGCGCTCGCAACTGGCAGAGATATGACCTTGGCGGAAAATCCTCTCTTCAGTTTGAAGAGGGCGTTGACTCCTACGTCGTATATGCCGGCGCGCTCCACGAGGGCGTTGAAAAGAGCCTTTATAAGGTGCGCTCCACGATGTGCAACTGCGGCGTTCTGAATATCCCCGATCTTCAGAAAAACGCAAAGCTTACCCTCGTTTCGGCAACGAGTATCGTTGAGGGCGGCTACCATGACGTTATGCTCCGCAACACGAGCAACAACAACAGATAAAAGAATAAAGAGAGGAAAGCACAACCATGATGAGCGATATTGAAATAGCCCAGTCGGTAAAGGGTCTGCCGATAAAGACGGTTGCAGATGCGGCCGGAATTGATGACAAATACCTTATTCAGTACGGAAACGATAAAGCCAAGGTTGAGCTTTCCCTGCTCACCGAAACCGAGAAAAAAGACGGGAAGCTGATCCTCGTGACCGCTATCACCCCCACGCCTGCCGGCGAGGGCAAAACGACCACGACCATCGGACTTGCCGACGGACTCAAAAAAATAGGCAAAAACGTTGTCGTTGCACTTCGCGAGCCGTCGCTCGGACCCGTTTTCGGTGTCAAGGGCGGTGCTGCCGGAGGCGGATATGCTCAGGTCATTCCGATGGAAGATATCAATCTCCATTTCACCGGTGACTTTCACGCAATCGGCGCGGCAAACAATCTGCTTGCCGCTATGCTTGACAACCATATTTATCAAGGCAATAAGCTTAATATCGACCCGCGCCGCATCACTTGGCGCCGTTGCGTCGATATGAACGACCGCCAGCTCCGTTTCGTTACGGACGGTCTCGGCGGACGTGTCAACGGTGTGCCGCGAGAGGACGGATATGACATCACAGTCGCGTCCGAGATCATGGCGGTCCTCTGCCTTGCTTCGTCCATCACAGATCTTAAAGAAAGACTTTCAAGAATAATCGTCGGCTACACATACGACGAAAAGCCCGTGACCGCAGGCGATCTCAACGCCGCCGGCGCTATGTGCGCGCTGCTTCGCGACGCGTTAAAACCTAACCTCGTTCAAACGCTTGAAGGTACCCCCGCATTCGTTCACGGCGGACCGTTTGCTAATATCGCTCACGGCTGCAACTCCGTTATTGCAACTAAAATGGCAATGAAGCTCGGTGATTATGCCGTTACCGAGGCCGGCTTCGGTGCTGATCTCGGCGCGGAGAAATTCCTTGATATCAAGTGCCGCATGGCAAACCTCAAACCGTCTGCTGTCGTTGTCGTTGCAACTATCCGCGCACTTAAAATGCACGGCGGCAGAGCCAAGACCGAGCTCGGCACAGAGGATCTTGACGCTCTTACACGCGGTCTTCCGAACCTTTTGAAGCACGTTTCCAACATAAAAGACGTATATAAGCTGCCATGTGTGGTCGCGGTCAACCGCTTCCCTACCGACACAGATGCCGAGATCGCGCTCGTTATCGAAAAATGCCGCGAGCTTGGTGTAAACGTCGCCCTTTCGACCGTTTGGGCGGACGGCGGCAACGGCGGTATCGAGCTGGCACGCGAGGTCGTACGGCTTTGCGAAATGCCAAACGATTTCACTTTCAGCTACGAAAGTGAGCTTTCAATCAAAGAAAAGATCGAAGCGATAGTCAAAAAGGTATACGGCGGTGCTGCCGTAAACATTCTGCCTGCCGCACAAAAGCAGATAGACAAGCTCACAGAGCTCGGATTTGCGAACGCTCCTATATGTATGGCGAAAACTCAGTATTCTCTCTCCGATGACCCCTCAAAGCTCGGCGCGCCCGAAGGCTTTACGGTCACCGTGAGAAATATCAAAATAAGCGCCGGAGCCGGCTTCATCGTTGCCCTCACGGGTGACATTATGACGATGCCGGGTCTGCCGAAATCCCCTGCCGCCGAACGCATCGACGTTGACGAAAACGGCAAAATTTCGGGATTGTTCTGATAAACGAAAGAAGGTTTTGATCATGGGTCAAAACCTTCTTTACTTTCCGGTAAAAATGTGTTATCATTATAATAACGAAGGAAAGGCGGTCTCAAAATGGAAAAATCAATCGGCAAAATTCTTTCTTCAAACGGAAAAGATGAACTTACTTACTATATCTACGAACCGAAGAGTGCCCCGCGCGCAATTATCCAGATAAGCCACGGAATGTGCGAATACGTTGAGCGATATGAGGGGCACGCCGAGTATTTTTGCTCTCAGGGCTTCATTTTTGCAGGTCATGACCACCTCGGCCACAAAAATTCAGCCGCGAGCGATGATGAACTCGGTTACACCTGCTCCGCCGATGCTCTTATAGACGATCTTGCGAAAATGACCGATCTTTTGCGCGAAAAGTTCCCGAACCTGCCCGTTTTTGTGCTCGGTCACAGCATGGGCTCGTTCGTTCTTCGCGCTTATATTGAAAAATATCCGAAAAAGGCGAACGCCGCGATCATCAGCGGCACGGCAGGACCCGGCAGCCCTGCGGGGATCGCAAAAATACTCGCAAAGCTGATAGGCAAAGCAAAGGGCGATCATTACAGAAGCCCTCTGCTCCGCTCTCTTTCAACGGGAAATTACTACAAGGCCTTCGGCAAGAATGCGCCGCGCGAGGCATGGCTCACACGCGACACCTCGGTCACGGAAAAGTATAAAAACGACAAATTCTGCAAATTTACATTTTCCGCAAACGGCTATTATAATCTTTTTGACCTGCTCGGTCGCATTTCGCGCAACGCATGGGCAAAAACCGTCGATCCCGACCTGCCGATACTCTTGATAAGCGGCGATCAAGATCCCGTCGGCAATTTTGGCAAGGGTGTAAAAAAAGTCCATGCCCGCCTTGCCGACGCAGGCATTAAAGATCTCACGTTAAAGCTTTTTGCGGGCGCGCGCCACGAGCCGTTCAACGAGATCGAGCCGACACGCGCAGAGGCATACAAAACCGTTACCGATTGGATAAATGAAAGAATATGAATATTGAAAAAATAAAAAACACACAGGGTAAAATTCTCGGAGTTGATTTCGGCGACGTGCGCACCGGGCTTGCGGTGAGCGATCCTTCGCGTATGCTCGCGCTTTGCATTGAAACCGTCACTGCCGAGGGGATTGAAAATATCGCAGACAAGGTCGCATCTGTCGCTCTTGCCGAGCGAGTGGGTGCAATAATCGTCGGCTTGCCCGTCAATATGGACGGCTCGGAGGGTCACCGCGCCGAGCGAGCGCGCAGATTTGCCGCTTTGCTCGAAGAAAAGACGGGTATTCCGACCGAAACGGTAGACGAGCGAATGTCCACAATGCAGGCGGCGCGTTACCTGAACGCTACCGACACGCGCGGCAAAAAGCGCAAAAACGCGATCGATACGCTCTCCGCGCAAATAATCCTTCAATCCGCACTTGACCGACTTAAAAACCAATAAAAATCGGACGAAAAACCGTCCGATTTTTATTATTTTTTTGTAAAGTTCATAGAATATTTATAATTATATGTTATCATAACTATAACTGTAAATTTGAAAGGACAAGCCAAAAATGATAAAAATTGATCATTTGGTCAAGAATTACGGCAAAAATCGCGCGGTTGACGATATCAGCTTTGAGATCGGACGTGGCGAGATCGTCGGTTTCCTCGGCAAAAACGGCGCGGGAAAATCCACGACGATGAATATTTTAACGGGTTATCTCTCCTCCACCCTCGGAACGGTCGAGATCGACGGCATAAACGTGCTTGATGACCCGAAAGCGGCAAAAAAGAAGATCGGATATCTCCCCGAGCAGCCGCCTCTCTATCTTGATATGACTGTTGAAGAATATCTCTCCTTCGGCTACGATTTGAAGGGCTGTGAGCTTAATAAAGCAAAGCATCTTGAGGAGATCTGCGAGGTCGTCGGTATTTCCGACGTATACAGCCGCGTTATAAAAAATCTCTCAAAGGGCTATCGCCAGCGCGTCGGTATTGCTCAGGCGCTGATCGGCAATCCGCCCATCATCATCTTCGACGAGCCGACGGTCGGTCTTGACCCGAAGCAGGTCATAGAGGTGCGCAATCTCATTCGTACGCTCGGACGCGACCACACGGTCATTCTTTCAACCCATATACTCTCCGAGGTTCAGGCGGTCTGCGACCGTATCATAATAATAAACAAGGGCAAAATAGTTGCCGACGAAAAAACCGAAAATATTAACCGCGCCGTACAGAGCGGGCGCCGCTTTAACGTCAAGATCTGCGGACCTCAGCGCGAGGTGCTCGCAATGCTCCGCGAAAGGCCCGGCGTCGTTTATGCCGAAGCCCTTTCGGAGCGCGACGGCGAGGCTTATTCCTACGCTGTTGAAAGCGCACCCGGAGTGGATATCCGCAAGGGTCTTTTCTTCGCACTTGCCGAGCGCGGCTGGGCAATGATCGGGCTTGAGGGCGCAGGAATGAATATCGAGGATATATTTATTTCCATTGTCGATCAGTCCGAAAAGAAAAAGAACAAATACGAAAAAAAGCGCACGCGAAAAAAAGCCGTTACCCGAAATTCGCGTGAGCTTGAGATCGCCGATGCGATCATAAAGAAAAACGAGGAGGATAAGCAATGACAGCGATATATAAAAAAGAGCTTCGCTCTTACTTTATAAACCCGATCGGTTACGTGTTCGTCGGCGTTTTCCTCACCGTTGCGGCTCTGCTTTGCACGTATACGACGCTGAAATCGGCATCTTACAACACATCGGCTTATTTCTCGTTCCTTATAATGTCTTTTATCATTCTCATTCCCCTGCTTACGATGAAGCTATTTTCGGAGGAGAAAAAGCTGCGCACGGAGCAGCTTATCCTGACCTCGCCCGTGAGCATCACCGCAACCGTGCTCGGCAAATTCTTTGCTGCGTTTACGGTGTTTGTCGGCTCTTTGCTCGTTTCGTGCGTGAATTTCATTCCGCTTTATGCGATCGCAATACGCGAGCGCGCGGGTCAGTCTTACAGCGCCTTGCACATAGGCCCCGTTACAAGCGAGATCATAGGCAGTCTTATCGGAATAATCCTTATTGGCGCTGCATTCATCGCTATCGGAATGTTTATTTCTTCGCTCACCGAGGATCAGCTCGCCGCCGCGATCGGAACGATCGCCGTGATACTTTTCATGGTCATTATGGGCCTTGTCAACACGATGACCGATGCCTCAGGAAATCCGATAATTTCAAGCTATGCCGTTCGTTTCGTTATTGACTGGATCTCCGTTTTGAGCCGTTTTTACAATTTCGGCTACGGAATATTCGACTTCTCCGCCTTACTTTACTATTTCTCGCTTTGCGCCGTTTTCGTGTTCCTTACGGTTCGCGTTTACGACCGCCGCCGCTGGAACTGACGGGAGGTGCAAGACATGAAAAACACAAAAAAGCTTCGCTACGGCGGTGTTGCCGTTGCGCTGACAGCAATTATCATCGCCGTTATTGTTCTTTTTAACGTTATATTCACAGCACTTTCCTCAAAATATATGTGGTATATCGACATGACGGCAAACCGCATATATTCTCTTACGGATCAGTGCCTTACGGTCGTTCGGGACGGCATTGCCGAGATAAACGCAAAGCGCGAGGCAGAAAATGAGAAGAACGGCCTTTCGCCCGACGACGAGGGCTATGCCGATCCTGCACGTGTCAATATTTATTTCTGCTCCGACCCCGACATTTTAATGGCGGACGAGGCTCAGCGCTATATATACGAGACCGTGCGCGAGCTTGCGGATAAATGCGATTTTATTAATATCGAATACCTCAACTGGCGCTATAATCCCTCAACCGTTGCAAAATACAGATCGGCAGGATCTTCCATCAATGCTTACTCGGTCATCGTCGATGCCGACAACTACTACACCGAGGGCAACAACTGGATAGCCTACTCACAGCCCAGATTTTTTGCGTCCGATACTTCGGGCAACACGATCGGTTACAACGGTGAGCGCGTGATCGCTTCGGCTATCCTTTCCGTCTGCTCCGCCGACACGCCCATAGCTTACGTTGCAACCAACCACAGCGAGGCGTTTTATGACGATTCCTTGCTCGACACCCTTTCTTATGCCGGATATAAGATCGTTAGCTGCGATATTTCCGACCGGGATTTCGAATTCTCCGATAACGGCAGACTTCTCGTGATATACAATCCGAGATCAGATGCGTCTGTCGAGGAAATTGCAAAGATCGATGAGTTCCTTGAAAGATCAAACTCAATGATGGTATTTATGGACCCGAATTCGCCCGTTTTGCCGAATCTTGAGGAATACCTTGAAACCTGGGGCATCGTTTTCGACCGCGTCAAGGAAGACGGAAAAACTTACAGCACGATCGTCAACGACACGAGCAATTCCCTCTCCTCCGACGGCTATACCGTTAAGGGCGAATACGTCAAAACAAATGAAGGACTTGCTTCCGATATTTATAAGGGAATGATCGAAAACGGATATACTCCGAGCGTCATTTTCCCCGATGCTATGCCGATAAAGATCGCTGACTCCTTCTCGGAAAAGCGGTTCGAAAACGAGGAAAATCCGGAATATGACTACAATTACGGCTACGCCGAGCTTGACGGTGTCGAAAGATATGTTTACGATATGTTCACAGCATATGATTCGGCTACCGGTATCGTAAACGGCGCAGAGGTTGAAAAAACCTACGATTATAAGCTTATGACGATGTCCGTCAGGAAAAATACCCTCGGTGACAGCACGGGTCAAACAGATCCGAAGAACTCATATGTTCTTTGCGCAGGCTCAACCAAATTCGCAGCCGAGAAATACCTCGAATCTGCCGTTTACGGCAATTCAGACGTGCTTCTCAGCGCAACTGCCACCATCGGACGCGATATCATTCCCGCAGTCGGCGTGGATTTCAAATATTTCCAATCCTATGATATGTCCACTATCACAGACGCAGAAGCAAACGAGTATACTCTTTGGCTTTCGGTCTTGCCGCCCGTCATCGTCTTCGCCGCCGGAGCTTTTGTGCTCATAAGGAGAAAATATTCATGATGACCGATAAAAATCCGGGTGCTGTCGGCCGTGCCAAAAAATCGCTTTTTCGCTCGCAAATGCGTGCGATCGCTTTCTTGCTCGCGGCGCTCATCTTGCTCGGTGTTGTCACCGGTGTCGTGCTATATATCGTGCGACAGGATATCGACACCTACCGCGAGGTTTTGAGCTACGGCTCCGACAGAAACGACACCTATATATCATATTTCAGCCGACGCGACGGTGACAGCTTCGCCGTTTTCGACGAGGACGGAAACAAACTCACCCCGTTTGAATACGAAAAGAAGATATGCTACGAAACTCGCGCGGGAACTATTCTCACATTAGATGCCGGCGGAATGTTTCAGGTCATCGCCATGCTTGATAACGGCGACGGCGAAACCGTGAACTCCTCAAATACCGCCCTGCTTCTCTATCAGCGTCTTGAACGCTCCGAGATAAAAAGCATCGAGGCCGTTAACGACAAGGGCGGATACACGGTTTACAGCATTAAAAGCGACACCGACGGCGACGGAAAAAAGGAAACGAATTTCTTTATAAAGGATTATGAGAACTCGCCCATCGATCCCGTTATCCTTTCGGGTATCGTTACGCGCTGCGGCATACTTTCGCTCAACGTCAAGCTCGACCGCGACACAATGCTAGCCGAGGACGAAAAGCATAAAAACGATGCAGGCTATCAGCCGATAATAAATGCCGACGGCTCCGTTAATCTCTCAATATACGGACTTGCCGAAACTTACGAGGAGATCGACGGGGAAAGCGGCGAGCCCGTTACCAAGACTACCCCTTATTTCATACTCTCCGACGTATACGGAAATGTTCACAAAATATATATCGGCGATATGACCTCTGACGGCAACCATTATTACTTGCGCTATGAAAATATAGCTTCCGCGGTGCTTGATTCCGCTACCGCCTCCGCCTCGGAAAAGGAGGCTGAACGGAAAAAGCTCGAAAGCATTTCAAAAAATGTTTACCTTATATTAAAGGACCCCAGCGGCGTAAGCGGATATACCTCAGACGTTGAAAAAACAATGCTCGCATCTGCCGCCGAGATCTCCGCACCGACGGTCATCATGCCTTATACCACAAGTAACAGCTACGATGTGCGTGATTTTACAGTGCAAAGAAAAGACGGCGAGGATTATAAAAAGGTGATCTCTTTCACCTATAATCCGCTTGAGCTCAGAATGAACACGGTAAGCCAGGATTTCGTTTATCATATCGAAGATGCAGAGGGGCTCGGGCTCGTCGGCTACGAGCTTGATAACGACAGAACCTTTGACGCGATATTTGCGCTTATCGATATTTCATCTGCCGCATCAAGCAGCTCTGCCTCTACCGTTGACCAGACCGTAACCTCTGTCAATTATATCAAAACGGTTGCGCTCGTCACCTCAAGGGTCAATGACCTTTCCGGCATCACCGAAGAAATAATAGAAAACGACGCAGAGATACGCTCGGCGCTCAAAGCGCTCGACAAATACGGCGTGCTCGATGCGGAGTTTATACTCAGCTTTGATATGCCCGAGGATATAAACGATGCGGATTCGGAAATCATCAGCCAAACGCTGCTGATCAGCAAAAAAACAGAAAACGACACCTATTACGTTTGGTCGCCAAGGTTCTCGCAGATCGTTGAGATAGGCAAGCAGTACCTTTATTTCCTCGAATACGACGGCTTTGATTGGGTCGACCGCGATATGATGCACACCTCGATCACCTTTTCGGACGGCATGCACATAAAGGCAGGCGACCTTGACGTTCTTTTCAAAATATACGACAAGATCACAGTCAATTCGAGAAACTCGTTTATCATTCCGAACAATCTGAAAGGCTACTATAACGGCTATTACGATGTGAATACGGTCATTGATGAAAACTGGAACCGAACGATATCCGTCAAATCAAACGTCGTTTACACCGGAACTTATGCCGACGGCTCAACACAAGAGCTCACTCACTCATCAGATCTGTTTTCCGCCGACCTCTCTGTGGTTGAAAATTACTGCCGCAGATTGCTCGGAGATCCTTTGACCGGGCTCTCCTCCGATGATATTGCCGCTATGAACAAGTATGCAAGCAGTTTAAGCGGCAAGAGCGTGGCAAACGGCGTGGTCACTCTTACGCATAAGATCTATGCACCCGGAGATCAGTATCAGTACGTTAACAATACAAATTATTATTTGACGTTCACATACTCCGGCGAAAACCTTTCACTTTCTTCACGTGTGGAGGGTCAATCCTCGCGCCTGCTTTACGATTCCGAGATCTTCTCCGATTATTACGCATATTACATTGACGACCGAAACAATACTCCCTCGCTTTCCGAGGACGAGCTTGAAGCTGTGGAGGAATTCTTTATGGCCGTCAATCGCGTAAGCTCTGAGCAAACCCGCGTCACAGTTTCCGTTTCGGGCGGTGAGCCCTTCGATATGGGCGTTGCCGAATATAAGGAGCTTTATAAAAAGCTTCTCCAGATCTCGTTCTACGGACGCGCAGACGAAGCCGATACATCGGGCGGCAATGCATTGTCCTCCGAAGAAATGGAATCTTTTGCCGCAAGCGACGACGCTGCGCTGACGATCGATTTTTATCTCAGCGTCGGCGAGGACCTCGTTTTCCGTTCGTACGATTATTCGTCGACAAAGAGCTATACGACGATCAACCGCCACGGTAAATTTTATATCAATAAAATAACCAAGGACGCTTTCGTTCGAGCAGTCGAAGAAATTGCAAACAAATAAAAAATACCCCGACGGCAAATGCCGTCGGGGTTGATTTTTTTATCAGTCGTTCTTTCCGTAGAGGGTCTGGAGCTTGACGAGCTTGTCGTACTTCGCCTTTGCGTTAGCGTCTGCCTCTGCAAAGAGCTTCTCTGCTCTCTCGGGGAAGGCCTGTGCAAGTCTTGCGTATCTGACCTCGGACTTGATGAACTCTGCGTAATCCGCTGTCGGAGCCTTCGAGTCAATGACGAACTTCTTGTCGCCGGTCTCGGTGGGATTGAAGCGGAACATATGCCAGTAGCCGGACTCAACTGCCTTCTTCATTTCGAGCTGGCAGTTCTGCATGCCGCCCTTAACACCGTGCATCTCGCAAGGAGCATAGCCGATGATGAGCGACGGGCCATTGTATGCCTCTGCCTCTTTGAGCGCCTTGAGAAGCTGGTTCATATCAGCGCCCATTGCGACCTGTGCAACGTAAACGTAGCCATAGGACATTGCGATCTCAGCAAGGTTCTTCTTGCCGATCGCCTTACCTGCTGCTGCGAACTGTGCGACCTGTCCGAGCTGCGATGCCTTAGATGCCTGACCGCCGGTGTTAGAGTAGACCTCGGTATCGAATACCATGACGTTTACGTCTTCGCCGGAAGCGAGAACATGGTCAAGACCGCCAAAGCCGATATCGTATGCCCAGCCGTCACCTCCGAAGATCCAAACGGACTTCTTAGCGAGGTAATCCTTTTCCGCAAGGATAGCGGGAGCTGCGGGGCAGCCCGCGTTTGCGGCCTTTTCAAGCTCTGCGATAAGAGCAGCTGTTGCCTTTTCGTTCTCAGCACCGTTGTCCTTGGTGTCAAGGTAAGCCTTAGCGGCAGCCTTGAACTCGTCGGAAGCCTTGTCGGAATTCATCATTTCCTCAACCTTGCCGAGGAGCTTCTCGCGGATAGCCTTCTGACCGAGGGCCATTCCGAGACCGTGCTCTGCGTTGTCCTCAAAGAGGGAGTTAGCCCATGCCGGACCCTTGCCGGACTCTTTGTTGACCGTGTAAGGAGTAGAGGGAGCAGAACCACCCCAAATGGAGGAGCAGCCTGTTGCATTCGAGATATACATTCTCTCACCGAAGAGCTGGGTGATAAGACGTGCGTAAGAGGTTTCGGCACAACCTGCGCAAGAGCCGGAGAACTCAAGCAGCGGCTGCTTGAACTGAGATCCCTTGATAGTCATATTGATGATCTCGGGCTTCTCTGCGACCTTTTCTACGCAGTAGTCGAACGGAGCCTGCTGATCGAGCTGCGAAGCGGCGGAGACCATTTCGATAGCTCTCTTTTCGGGCTTGGTCGGGCAAGCCTTGACGCAGAGCGTGCAGCCCATGCAGTCAAGCGGGCTTATTGCCATTGTGAACTTGTAGTTTGTCTTTATAACGGGCTTTGCTGCGAACTTTGTCTGTGCGGGAGCTGCGGCTGCCTCTTCCTCGGTAAGAGCGAAGGGGCGGATCGCTGCGTGCGGGCAGACAAATGCGCACTGGTTACACTGAATGCAGTTTTCCTCGTGCCATACGGGAACGGAAACCGCAACGCCGCGCTTTTCGAATGCGGCAGCACCCTGAGGATATGTACCGTCTGCTCTGTCCGCAAATACGGAAACGGGCAGCGAGTCACCTCTCATTGCGCCAACGGGAGTTGCGATCTTGTTGACGTAATCAACAAGGACCTTGTCCTTACCGGTAGCGGGGGCGGCGGGAGCGTCGTCTGCGCAGGTTGCCCATGCGGCAGGAACGTCTACCTTAACGTATGCATCAGCACCTGCATCGATCGCGGCATAGTTGAGATCAACGATAGCCTGACCCTTCTTGATGTAGGACTTGTATGCCATCTTCTTCATGTACTCGATAGCGTCTTCCTTCGGAAGAATGCCTGCAAGCGAGAAGAATGCGGACTGGAGAACGGTGTTCTTGACCTTACCGTTGCCGATACGGTTGAGAGCGATACCGGTTCCGTCGATAATATAAAGATTTACATTATTCTTTGCGATATACTGCTTAACGGCGGAGGGGAGCTTTGCATCAAGCTCGTCTACCGACCAGTTGCAGTCAAGCAGGAACGTGCCGCCGGGCTTTACGTCCTGAACCATGTCATACTTCGTGAGGTATGCCTTGTTGTGGCAAGCAACGAAGTTTGCCTTGTTGATGTAGTACGGGCTCTTTATGGGAGCATCGCCGAAGCGGAGATGGGAAATGGTGATACCCGAGGTCTTCTTCGAGTCATACTGGAAGTATGCCTGAATGTACTTATCGGTGTGGTCACCGATGATCTTGATGGAGTTCTTGTTAGCACCGACCGTACCGTCGCCGCCAAGACCCCAGAACTTGCAGGAGACCGTGCCGGCAGCTGCGGTATCGGGGCAATCCTTTTCGTCGAGGGAGTGACCTGTGAGGTCATCGACGATACCGATGGTAAAGCCGTTTTTCGGCTCTGCTGCATTGAGGTTCTCAAAGCAAGCGAAGATGGAAGCGGGAGTTGTATCCTTAGATCCAAGACCGTAGCGTCCGCCAACGACCTTGATGCCGTTCTTTCCTGCAAGAGCAAGCGAGGTGACAACGTCGAGGTAAAGCGGCTCGCCGAGAGAGCCGGGCTCCTTGGTGCGGTCGAGAACCGCAATGGACTTAACGGTTGCGGGGATAGCACCGATGAGCTTGTCTGCTCTCCAAGGTCTGTAAAGACGAACCTTGATAAGACCGACCTTTTCGCCGTGTGCGTTCATGTAGTCTATAACTTCCTCACAAACGTCGCAAACAGATCCCATAGCGATGATCACGCGATCGGCATCGGGTGCGCCGTAGTAGTTGAAGAGCTTATAATCCGTTCCGAGCTTTTCGTTGACCTTGTCCATGTACTCCTCAACGATATCGGGGAATGCATCGTAATAGGGGTTGCAAGCCTCTCTGTGCTGGAAGAAGATATCTCCGTTTTCGGCAGAACCGCGGAGAACGGGGTGCTCGGGGTTGATCGAGTTCTTTCTGAAAGCGTCAACTGCGTCCCAATCCACCATATCCTTGAGGTCCTCAACGTCCCAAGCCTCGATCTTCTGAACCTCGTGGGAGGTGCGGAAGCCGTCGAAGAAGTTAAGTACGGGAACGCGGCCCTTGATGGTTGCAAGGTGAGCAACGGCACCGAGGTCCATGATCTCCTGCTGGTTGGTCTCAGCCATCATTGCGTAACCTGTCTGACGGCAAGCATATACGTCGGAGTGATCGCCAAAAATGTTAAGCGCGTGGGAAGCTACGCAACGAGCCGAAACATGGATAACGCTGGGAAGAAGCTCACCGGCGATCTTGTACATGTTCGGGATCATGAGAAGCAGACCCTGCGACGCTGTGTAAGTAGTGGTAAGAGCACCTGCTGCAAGAGAGCCGTGAACAGCACCGGCTGCGCCTGCCTCGGACTGCATCTCAACGACCTGTACGCGCTCACCGAAGATGTTTCTTGCGGGCTTGCCGAGCAGGTTCTTGTCAACAGCCGACCATGCATCGGTCGTTTCTGCCATAGGGCTCGAAGGTGTGATGGGGTAGATGGCGGCAACCTCTGTAAACGCATAAGAAACATGCGCCGCAGCGGTGTTACCATCAACGGAAATCTTTTGACGTTTGATTGCCATTTGATTTTTTCCTCCTGATATATAATAATTTTTTTATTTCGAATTTGACAAAAAATTCTCATTCTTAATTATTGTAACACTTTTTTCTCCAAAAGTAAAGTGATTTGTTCAAATTTATTCCCATATATTAAAGGAATTTTGCCCGAAATTTGAAATTAAGCTCAAATTATTGTAACCGAGCGCATTTTGTGGTATTATATGAACAAGATACCTTCTTCGCCGCAGCGAAAGGCTGCTGTGATCTGCGGATCTGAGATCTCTCTTTTTTCGGAGGAAAAATGTACACCTTTACACCAAGACCCGACCGTCGGCTTCCCTTTACCGCCGTGCTCATCTGCGCCTCCCTCGGCATTGCGCTCTTTTTGCCGATCTCGGACAACGGCTCTTTGCTGCTTTGGCTTCGCACAGGCGGTCTTTGGGCGTTTTTTGCGGCGTTCGTCGTAGCCGACAAATTTCTTTTAACTTCGTACGTATACTCCGTTGAAGAAACCGACAGTGCGCCCGATCTCGTTATAGAGGAGATCCGTTTTCGCCGCCGTCGCACCGTTTGCCGAATCTCGCTTGACGAGATCATCTCAATAAAAAAAGGCGACAAGACCGCACCGAGGCGCGGACCGCGCGTTTATAATTACCGCACCGAATTTCCCTCTCGCGGCTTTTATTTGCTCCGAGGCGAGGACGCAGACGGCGAATTTTTCATAAAATTCGCTCCCGATGCCAAAATGGCAGATATTATCGACGCTTTTTTATCGCAGAAAAATTGACAACGGGCGATAAATATTGTATAATGATATAATAATCGTTTCGATGGGAAGCAATGGGCGACATTTCGGTTCGTTGTCGGCTTTATTACGACTGCTTCGGGCGAGGCAATAATGATTATGAAGGAGTAAAAAGATAAAATGTCAAGCAAAAGCTCAATGAGAACGGTTGGCAGGATCGTGAAATATCTTCTTTACGCCATTATCTTCGCAGTCATGATATTCCTCGTTTGGCGTGCGTTCTTCTCCGACATAATGCCGAAATCCGTGGAAACGCTTATTATAACCGACGAGCTTAAAGCCGCATATGCGGAAAACGGAAATTTAACTCTAAAATATCAAAATCTCGATATGATCTCGCGTGTCCAGCTATCGGAAAAAGAGGAAAAGGAGCAGGATCGCTTCAATAATTACGGATATTTTGCGATAACGAAGGTCGATATAATCCCCGAGGCGGATCAAATACAGATCGTTTTCCGATATAATAACAGCACCTTGCGCGAGCTGGCAAAGGATTATTCGCTTCCGTCCGTGCCCGATCGCACCGAGGAGCTTTACGATCTTTCGCTCGTCGTCGCAACCGATCTTACGCCCGACGACACCTCGGACAATTTAAGCTCCGATGAAAAATCGGTGATGAGCACAAGATATTTCCCAACCGAAGCATACACCGTTTCGGACGAGAAGAATATGTATAATTACAGAAAATTCGTGTTCGAGGGCATAGATCTTAACGACCTCAACCTCGCGATATACGCGGACATATACTATAAAGGGGACATAAACTACGAAAGGACAGCATACGGCACTCTCTGTATTTGGGATCACTTGACGGAGGATCGCATACGCGAGCTGACAAAAGATGATATCGCCGCGCTGGAAAGGAAATAATCATGATCGAAGATATTTTTGACAAGGAAGATCTCCGGCGGCTCGCAAAAGCCTCGGCGACTAAAATAAAATGGGCAAAGCGAGCCGGAAAAAAGCTCGTGCGCGAGGCAACGGACTGCATTGAATGTGCAGGGGAAAAGCTTTCGGACGTAAAACGCAAGGTCGAAGCCGAGATCCGCGAGGACATCGCCGCCGTGCGCCAACGCGACCCCGCTGCAAAAAGCAATATTGAAATTCTGCTGCTCTACTCGGGAGTTCATGCAATTTTGGCTTACCGTGTGGCACATAAGCTCTATGTTTCGGATCACTATTTCTCCGCACGCTGCTTGAGCCAAATAGCCCGCGCCGCAACGGGGATCGAGATCCACCCCGGCGCAACTATCGGGCATGACTTTTTCATCGACCACGGCATGGGTGTCGTTATCGGTGAGACCACCGAGATCGGTGACGGCTGCACGATCTACCAGGGCGTAACTCTCGGCGGTACGGGAAAAGATACCGGAAAGCGCCACCCAACACTCGGCAACAACGTCATGGTCGGAGCGGGCGCAAAGGTGCTCGGCCCCGTTAAGATCGGGGATAACTCAAAGATCGCCGCAGGCGCTGTCGTGCTTCGGGAGATACCCGATGACAGCACTGCCGTCGGTATTCCCGCAAAGGTCGTTCGCCGCAGCGGCGCGCGCCCCGAGGAGCTTGACCAGATCCATATTCCCGACCCCGTTGCACGCGAGCTTTGCGAGCTGACGCGTAAGCTCGGCGAGCTTGAAGATAAAATAAAATCCTTGGAGAACAAATAAAATGCTTATATACAATTCACTGACCAGAAAAAGAGAAGAATTCAAACCGCACGAGGAAGGCACCGTCAAGATGTATACCTGCGGTCCGACCGTTTATCACTTCGCGCACATCGGAAACCTGCGTTCATATCTTATGGAGGACGTGCTTGAGCGCTATCTGCGTTATTCGGGCTACGCCGTCACTCGCGTTATGAACATCACCGACGTCGGACATCTGACAAGCGATGCCGACGAGGGCGAGGACAAAATGCTAAAAGGTGCCAAGCGCGAGAAAAAGACCGTTATGGAGATCGCAAAATTCTACACCGACGCGTTTTTTGCAGACTGCGCAAAGCTCAATATAAACACCCCCGATATCGTTCAGCCGGCGACAGGCTGCATTGACGATTTCATTCGCGTTATAGAGGGTCTTATCGAAAAGGGCTACGCTTATATTGCGGGCGGAAACGTCTATTTTGACACCTCAAAGCTCGATAAATACTACGTTTTCAACGATTTTCGCGAAGAAGACCTTGAGGTCGGAGTGCGCGAGGGCGTTGAGGGCGACGAAAACAAGAAAAACAAAGCCGATTTCGTGCTTTGGTTCACTCGCTCGAAATTCGACGATCAGGAGCTTAAATGGGACAGCCCTTGGGGCGTAGGATATCCCGGCTGGCATATCGAGTGCTCCTGCATCTCGATGAAATATCTCGGTGAATATCTTGACATACACTGCGGCGGTATCGACAACGCATTCCCCCACCACACAAACGAGATCGCACAGTCCGAGGCATATGTGGGGCACGAGTGGTGTCCTTACTGGTTCCACGTACATCACCTTAATACGACAAGCGGAAAGATGAGCAAATCTACGGGCGAATTTCTGACCGTTTCCCTGCTTGAAGAAAAGGGCTACGACCCTCTTATTTACCGCTTCTTCTGCATGCAGTCGCATTACAGAAAATCCCTCGTTTTCTCTTACGAGGGACTGGACAACGCTCGCGTAGCGTACGGCAAGCTCGTCAACCGCATAGCGGCACTCAAAAACGAGGGCGAGATCGACGAAGCCGCAGCAGCCGAGCTTCGCGCAAAATTTAAATCGGCTCTTGATAACGATCTTAATACATCGCTTGCGGTCACGGCATATTACGACGTTCTGAAAGCACAGACGAACGATAAAACGAAGCTTTCGGTGCTCGAAGAATTTGAAACCGTGCTTGCGCTCGGACTTCTTGACGCCGCGAAAAAGCAGAGCGAAGAAAAGGTTGAGGGTGACCCCTATATCCTCGATATGATCGCACAGCGTGCAGCTGCCAAAAAGGCGAAAAATTATGCGGAGGCAGACCGTATCAGAAACGAGCTTGCCGCGCAGGGCATAACCTTGATAGATACGCCTCAGGGCACAAAATACACGAAAGAATAAAAGGAGAACGGAGAGATGAAGCTACTTAAAAATAAGGCTTTTATGGTGCTTATCAGTATAGCTGTCGTGCTCTCCGTTATTCCTTCCGTGCTTTATATAACGGGCGGACGCGACCTGCTCCGCGAGGGACTTTCGCTCGCCGCCAAGCCGTTCCGCGCCGCAGCATCGTTTTGCGCCGACGGCGTTTCCGGATTTTTTGAATATTTTTCAAAGGTTGACGAGCTCTTAAAAGAAAACGAGGAGCTCCGCGCAGAGATTGACCGCCTGCAAGGCGCGGCGGCCTCCGCCGAGATCTCGAAGTACGAAAACGAATGGCTGCGCGAGCAGCTCGGGTTCGTTTCGGACAATCAATCCTACACGTTTGAGGAAGCCTCCGTTATCGGATACTCCGCCTCCGGCTATTCGGCGATATACACGATCGACCGCGGAAGCGAGGCGGGCATAAAAAAGAACATGGCAGTTATCAGCCACGGCGGCGTTGTAGGTTACATATGTGAGGTCGGGACGGGATATTCAAAGGTCTGCGCGCTCACCGACATTTCATCTGCCGTGGGCGTTTACTGCCCCCGTACCGGGATATACGGCACGGCGCGCGGCGGAGAGACTTATATTTCGGACGGTAATTTTATGATAACGGGCCTTCCCGTTGAAAGCGATATTGAGATCGGAGATCTTTTCTGCTCCTCGGGCTACGGCGGAATTTTCCCGAAGGATATTGCCGTCGGGTATGTTGCCGCGGTCGAGCGCGACGAGTTTTTGCGCAATCTCACGGTGGTGCTTGAACCGACCGCAAAGACCGATTCCGTATTCCGCGTCTTTGTTGTGACCTCCGTGACGGTCGGCGGAGATACTGCAAAATGAGCGCACAGCAAAGCAACTCGACCCGTGGGCTTACATTGACCCGCGCAATATTTTACACTATTGCGGCCTTTCTTCTCGCCGTGATCCAGTCAACCGTCGGCAAGGATATTTCTCTTTTCGGTATGCCGCCGCAGCTCACGCTTGCACTCACGGCTGCCGCCGCATATTTTTACGGCCCGTTGACGGGCGGCACGGTCGGACTTGTATCGGGAATCTTCACCGAAGCTCTCGGCGCTGTCGGCGTTTCCGTTTTGCCGCTTCTCTATTGCCTTATCGGCTGGTTTTGCGGCACGGTGAAAGCAAAGACCGTCGGACAAAAGCCCAAAAATTTTATCGGCATTATGATCACCGTTTTATTCGCAGCTCTCGCCGGTATGGGGGTCACGCTCGTGCGGCTCACGGTCGGTGTCGGTCGTCCGAACCTTTTGTCGGCGCTCGTCTACATCGTCCTGCCGGAGCTGCTCTCCACCTTTATTTACGGAATTTTAATAGGACTTTTAAATCTGTTTATATATTTTTTGATTAACAAGAGCAAAGTATGAAAATAGTTGTTGGACAAGGAAGCTGCGGTATTGCAGCCGGCGCAGGACGCGTTTATGACGCCGTTTGCGCCGAGATTAAAAACAAAAATTCAATCACCGAGCTCGGTATCACGGGCTGCCTCGGCCTTTGCTGGCTTGAACCGATCGTGGATCTTTACGATGGCGACGCTCTCGTTTTAAGGCTCGTTCGCGTGACGGAAAACGACGCGGAAGCGATCGTTCGTGCGGCAAACGGCGAGCTCTCGGCCGTCGAGGACCTCGCCATCTCCCCCGAGGACGAGCAGTTTCTCTCAAAGCAGACCCGTATTGCTCTGCGCAACTGCGGCGTGTGCGACCCGACGAGCATTGATGCATACATAGAGCGCGGCGGTTACGCGGCGGCAAAAAAAGCGTTGACCGAAATGACGCCCGACGGCGTTATTGGAGAGATCAAGATCTCCGGTCTTGCCGGTCGCGGCGGCGCGGGCTTCCCTACTTGGTTTAAGTGGAACGCCGCAAAAAACGCTGTCGGTGAAAACAAGCACCTGATCTGTAACGCTGACGAGGGCGACCCCGGTGCATTCATGGATCGCGCGGTCATCGAATCCGACCCTCATAATCTCATCGAGGGAATGTTGATCGGCGCGTATGCCATCGGTGCTGAGGAAATGATCGTCTACGTTCGTGCGGAATATCCTTTGGCGGTCGTTCGTTTGAAAAAGGCGATAGAGGACGCGCGCGCGCGCGGATTTCTCGGCAAAAACATTCTCGGCACGGGCTTTTCCTGCGACATGCGCATAAAAATGGGCGCGGGTGCGTTCGTTTGCGGAGAGGAAACGGCACTTATCGAATCCCTTGAGGGCAATCGCGGTATGCCAAGACTTAAACCGCCTTTCCCCGCGCAAAAGGGATATAAAAACGAGCCGTCGAATATAAATAACGTTGAGACGTTCGCAAACGTTGCGTGGATCATAAAAAACGGCGGCGAAAAATTCGCCGAAATGGGTACGCCCGACAGCCGCGGAACAAAGGTGTTCGCGCTCACGGGTAAGATCCGCCGCGGCGGACTTGTTGAGATCCCCATGGGAAAGACCTTGCGCGACGTTATATTTGATATCGGCGGCGGTATACGCGACGGCGGAGAATTCAAAGCCGTTCAAATGGGCGGACCGTCCGGCGGCTGTATTCCCGAAAGCCTGCTCGATACCGTCATAGATTATAAAAAACTTGCCGCAACGGGCGCTATCATGGGCTCGGGCGGAATGGTCGTTATGGATTCTTCGACCTGCATGGTCGGCATGGCGAAATTCTTTCTCGATTTCACGGCGAAGGAAAGTTGCGGAAAGTGCGTTCATTGCCGACTCGGCACAAAGCGCATGCAGGAGATCCTCACGCGAATCTGCGAGGGTCACGGCAAGGAGGGCGACGTTGAGCTGCTCTCTGAGCTTTGCGAATCCGTAAAGGACGGCGCGCTTTGCGGTCTTGGTCAGACGGCGCCGAATCCGGTGCTTTCGACCATCAGATATTTCCGTGACGAATACGACGCACATATCAAAGACAAAAAATGCCCGGCACACAGCTGCACTGAGCTTTTAACATACGAGATCGATCCCGAGCTTTGCCGCGGCTGCACGCTTTGTGCGAAAAAATGTCCGGCATCGGCGATCAGCGGTGCTGTCAAGACCAAACACGTTATTGACCCCGAAAAGTGCATAAAATGCGGGCAGTGCCGCAACGTTTGCAAATTCTCGGCGGTCAAAGTTAATTGAGGCACAAAATGGTAAAATTTAAAATAAACGGAATAGAATGTACCGCCGAGGAGGGAGAATTTTTGCTCTCTGCGGCCAAGAAAAACGGGATAGATATCCCGAATCTCTGCAACCACCCCTCCGTCGGGGTCTACGGCTCTTGCGGACTTTGCCTCGTCGAGGCGTCCCACACGCCAAAGCTCTTGCGCGCCTGTGCAACCGCCGTGACCGACGGAATGGAGATCAAAACAGAAACGCCTCGCGTAAAACGCGCGCGCAAGATCGCGCTCGAGCTGCTTATGAGCGATCACAGCGGCGACTGTATCGGCCCTTGCAGCCTTAACTGCCCTGCCGGCACGGATTGCCAAGGCTATGTCAAAAAGATCGCACTGGGCGATATGCACGGCGCGGTGGAGATCATCAAGGATAAGCTCCCGCTTCCGGCTTCGATCGGTCGCGTTTGCCCTCACCCGTGTGAGCGCGCGTGCCGCCGAGCAAACGTTGAAGCTCCGATATCTATCGCTACCCTCAAATATTTCGCTGCCGACCGCGATCTGTCCGAGAATACATATAAGCCGACAAAGTGTGCACCAACGGGCAAGCGCGTGAGCATTATCGGCGCAGGCCCTGCCGGACTGACGGCGGCTTATTTCCTTTCACTTTCGGGTCACTCTGTGACCGTATATGACGCGATGCCGAAGGCCGGCGGTATGCTGCGCTACGGTATTCCGGCATACAGGCTCCCGAAAAATATTCTTGACGCCGAAATAGCTCTTATTGCCGAGCTTGGCGTTGAATTCAAATTAAATACAAAGATCGGCCGCGACATCTCCTTTGAGATGGTCAGATCAGCTGCCGATGCAACCGTCATTGCCGTGGGCGCATGGAGATCAATGTCAATGAGGATCCCCGGCGAGGAGCTTGACGGAGTGCGCGGCGGTATTGACTTTTTAAGAGAAGTTTCGCTTTATAATTCCGGCGAGGGCGAAAAACCCGAAATTGGCGATAATGTGCTGATCTGCGGCGGCGGAAACACCGCTATGGACGCATGCCGCAGCGCCGTTCGCCTTGGTGCTGAAAACGTTTACGTCGCATACAGGCGTACAAGGGCGGAAATGCCGGCTGACCCCGAGGAAATCGAGCAGGCGATCGAGGAAGGCGTTAAATTCAGATTTTTGCAAAACCCCATCGAGATACTCGGCGAGGACGGCAAGGTCACCGGCGCAAAGCTTCAGGTCATGGAGCTCGGAGAGCCAGATGCGTCAGGCAGGCGCTCGCCCGTTGCCGTTGAGGGCAAGTTCGAGCATCTTGATTTAGATACCGTTATAGAAGCTATCGGACAAACGCTTGACTTTTCGGGCGATTTTGGTGTAGAATATAACAAACGCGGTTACATATGCGCCGATGAGGCGAGCTTTGCGACCGCCGCCGAGGGCGTTTTCGCCATTGGTGACGCAACGAACCGCGGCGCTTCGATCGCCATTGAGGCGATCGGCGAGGCGAACCGAGCCGCGCGAGTGATCGACAGCTATCTTGCCGGCGAAACGGTACCCTATAAAAAACCTTTCGTTTCAGAGCAGAAGGCTTCCGATATTGACTTTTCGGGCTATGAGAAAAAGCCGCGCGAGCAGGTCGTTTTCAGACCTGCCGATGAGCGTAAAAAAGATTTTTGCGCAATAACGGACGGGCTGACGGAAAGCCAAGCGATCGCCGAGGCAAAGCGTTGCCTTGAATGCGGCTGCCACGATTATTCGGATTGCCGCCTTATCCGCGAGGCGCGTAAAGAAGATCTCGACCCCGCAAGACTTGCGGGCGAAAAGAACCGCCACAAAAAGGAGCAACGGCTCGTTTGCATTGAGCGCGATAACGGAAAGTGCATACTTTGCTCCCTTTGCGTTCGCACCTGCTCCGAAAATGCAAAGCGCGGCCTGCTCGGACTTGTCGGCCGTGGCTTTGACACGGTCATAAAGCCCGAATTTATCGGAACCAACGCTATCGCGGACTGCAAGAGCTGCCGCCTTTGCGTTGATATCTGCCCCACTGGCGCACTTAAATTCATTGATTAAAATTTTATTTTATAAGGAGGTTACACCATGGATCTTTTGAAGAAGCTGTTTCCTTATTCCTTCGGAACGAAAGATGTTGCGAATTTGGTCATCAAGACCATAATTTACATTGTCGTAACAGCTGTTCTCGGAGCGGTCATCGGTCTTTCGACCCTTCTCGTTGCTTGGATTCCGGTCGTCGGTCTGCTCGTCGCTTGGCTGCTCGGTCTTGTCAGCTCCCTTGCCGGCATTTACTGCCTCGCAGGCATTGTCGTCATGTTCCTTGATTACTTCAAGGTTCTCAAGTAATTTCGGCAAAAAAGAGCCGCGGACTTTGTCCGCGGCTCTTTTGCTTCTTTAATTTTTTGTTGACATTATAGCTTACGCGTGTTAAAATATACACAGGTATATATATATTCAGAGGTAGTAATGTTTTTTGAAGATCTTTGGGAGGCGTTATCGGACGCGCTTCTTGATACGCTAAAAATAGCGGCGTTTCTCTTTCTCTCATATTTGCTCATGGAGCTCCTTGAGCACAAATCGGGAAAGAAAAGCGAAAATATAATAAAAAACGCAGGTCGGGTCGGGCCGCTTATCGGCGGACTTCTCGGCGCTTTGCCGCAGTGCGGATTTTCCGCCGCTGCCGCAGGACTTTATGCCGGCGGCCTTTTGACACGCGGAACTCTTATCGCGGTGTTTCTTTCGACCTCTGACGAAATGCTGCCCATTATGCTTTCGGGTATGGCAAACGGCGCGGTTCGCCCGTTACAGCTGCTCTCCCTGCTCTGCATCAAGATCGTTTGCGCCGTTATCGCGGGCTTTGCCTTTGATCTGATATTCAAAAAGCGAGCGCCGGAGCAGCACATAGGTGAGCTTTGTGAGCATGAGGGTTGCAGCTGCGGCGAGCACGGAATACTTATTTCTTCCCTGCTGCACACCGCAAAGGTCGCGCTTTTCATTCTTTTGACCACGTTCGCAATAAATCTTGCGGTCATATATATCGGGCTTGATAATATCGGTGCCGTTTTGCACTCGGTACCCGTTGTCGGTGAGCTTGTTGCCGCCGCCGTGGGACTTATTCCGAACTGCGCTTCGTCCGTTGTCATCACAGAGCTTTATATTGGCGGCGCTATCACGGCATCGGAGCTGCTTTCGGGGCTTTTCGTCGGCGCGGGCGTCGGACTTTTGGTGCTCTTTCGCACGAACCGAAGCATCAGGGAAAACCTCGTCATTACGGCTATGCTGTATTTTAGCGGAGTGCTTCTCGGTCTGCTTGTAGGCGCGACGGGGCTTGCCTCGCTTTTGGGGCTTTGATGTAAAAACGCGGACTTTTTTGGCTCGAAGCTGCAGCTTTTGCGCCCCTTTTGCACAAATCTTGCCGCATAGGTTGAAAAAGTCAGACTTATATGATATAATTAAGTAACAACACAAGGAGGAATGGCTATGTCTCAAAAAACCGTAATTCCTACTCATGCGACTATTTATGATCTTCTCGCTCATTCGGCTTTGCACTACGCAAAGAAGACGGCGATCGAGGAAAAATGCGGAGATTTTTATATAGGCCATACCTATGCTCAGCTTAATGACGCAACAAGAAAGCTCGCTTCTGCTTTGCGCCGCATGCTCGGCGCGGGTGCGAACGTTATGATCGTCGGCGAAAACGGATATAACTTCGTCCTTTCTTATCTCGGCGTTGTCTGCTCGGGCTGTGCTGCAATTCCGCTTCCCGTTTCCGTCACGCTCGAAACGGCGAGAGCCGCCGTGCGCGACTGCGATATCTGTGCACTTATTTACGGGGACGATGCAAAAGAGCTTGCCGAGGGCATACAGAAAAAGGTCAAGAAGATCTCGTTTTCGGCTCTGCACGATATGGTCAAAAACGAAAAAACGGTCAAGCTCACACCCCCGTCACAGGACGATATTGCAGAGCTTGCATACACGTACGGCGCTGAGGAAACGCCCCGTGCCGCAGTCCTCACTCACAAGAACATCTGCTTTTCTATCGACGAAATGGCAAAGACCTTGCCGCTTTCCCCCGATGACAAGCTCTATTCCGTGCTTCCGACGGCGTATAGCTACGAGCGCATATGCGGCACGCTTTACCCTCTTTCGATGGGTGCTTGCGTGACATACGGCGAGGGGCTTCGCCATCTTTCCACAAATCTGCGATGCGTGTCACCCACCGTTATGCTCTGCGTTCCCCTGATCCTTGACCGTATCTACGGCAAGATATGGGCAAATATCGAGAAAAAAGGTATCGGCGAGTCCGTTCGCCGCGCGATAAAGCTGACAGCTGCCGCAGGGCCTTTGCGCACCGCCGTTCGCCGTCAGGTTTTTGCCGAGATACACGATTCGCTCGGCGGCCGACTTTCCGTTCTGTTTTGCGGCGGAGGTCTTCCTTCTCACGAGGCGGTCTACGGTCTGCGCGAGTTCGGCATTCGCACGCTTGCGTGCTACGGTGCTGTTGAAACTGCGGCTCTTATGTGTGCAAACCGCCGCGACCTGCACGAATATTCCTCTGTCGGAATGCCCGTTCCCGGAGGACTTCTTGACATCTACAATATCCAAGCCGACGGGGTCGGAGAGATCAGATACAAGGGCGGAAACGTTTTTGACGGATACTATAAAAACGAAGAGCTTACAAAAACCGTTCTACACGACGGCTGGTTTTATACCGGCGATATGGGCTATTTTGACCGCCGCGGATTTTTGCACATAGTCGGCAAAAAGAGCAATATGATCCTTCGCGCGCGTCGTCGTGCGGTCTTCCCCGAGGAGATCGAAAAGAAGCTGACGGGATCTCCCTTTATCGAGGAGGCGGCAGTTTACGGAGAACTTGATTCGACCGGCAAGGATTACGATATCGTTGCACGCATCGTGCCCGATATGAAAAATCTCGAGGCGCTTTACGGCAGATCGCTCTCGCAGGATAAGATCCAAAACGAGATCGCAAAAGCCGTTGAAGCCGCAAATGCCGAGCTTGATCCGCACAAGGCCATCGTTCGCTTCATCTTGTCCGACGGAGAGCTCGAAAAGAACGAGATCGGCAAGGTGCTTCGCTCAAAGCTGACGTAATTTCGGCTCAACACCGAAGCTTTCCAAAATAATATTTGTGCCGCCACGGGCGGCAGAATGGGGTCTTTTATGAAATATGATGCAATAGTTATCGGTTGCGGTCTTGCCGGCGCGGTTTCCGCGCGCGAGCTTGCCGAGCGCGGAGGAAAGAAAGTCCTTTTGCTTGAACGCCGCGACCATATCGGCGGAAACGCTTACGACTGCTTCGATGATGCAGGGGTTTTGATACATAAATACGGTCCGCACATTTTCCACACGAACAACGAGCGTGTTTATAACTATCTTTGCCGCTTCACCGAGTTTTCGGATTATATGCACACCGTCACGGCGAACATTCACGGCGAGTTCGTGCCCGTTCCGTTCAATTTCAATTCCATTGAAAAGGTCTACGGCGACCGTGCCGAGGCTCTGAAAGCAAAGCTGCTTGAAAAATACCCCGAGGGGACAAAGATCCCGATCTTTGAGCTGACTCAGCAGGACGACCCAGAGCTTATCGAGCTTGCAAACTACGTTTTTTCAAACGTTTTCGCACATTACACGGAAAAGCAGTGGGGCGTGCCGATCGGTGAGGTGTCACGCGAAACCTTGTCCCGCGTACCCGTTTTCCTTTCGTACGACAACAGATATTTTCAGGATAAATTCCAGGGCATGCCGAAGATCAGCTACACCTCGATGTTCGAGCGCATGCTTGACCACGAAAATATTGAGGTCAGAACCGGTGTCGATGCGGCTGAGCTTATCTCGTTCGGCGATGATATCCTCTTTGAGGGCAAGCCCTTTTCGGGCACGGTGATCTTTTCCGGTGCGCTTGACGAGCTTTTCTCGTACGAGTTCGGACGCCTGCCATACCGCACGCTTGATTTCGGATTTGAGACCCATGCGTGCGACGGCTTCCAGCCCAACGCCACGGTCAACTACACCGTTGATCAGCCCTATACCAGAATAACAGAGTTCAAAAAGCTCACCGGCCAGCAAATAGACGGCGTCACCACGATCATGAAAGAGTTTTCCCGCGCATCGGGCGAGGGCGACACTCCCTATTATGCAATACTGAACGAAGAAAACCTCGCGCTTTACGCGCAGTACGCAAAGAAAGCCGAAAAATACAAAAACTTTTATCCTCTCGGAAGACTTGCCGAGTACCGCTATTACAATATGGACGCAATAGTGGCTCGCGCACTTGAGCTTTCCGACGGTCTGATTGAAAATAAATGAGGTATTTATGAAATATATTACTTTTACCGTGCCGTGCTACAATTCTGCGGCATATATGAGAAAATGCATAGACTCTCTGCTCGTTGCAGGCGAGGACGCTGAGATCATTATAGTTGACGACGGCTCGACCAAGGACAACACGGGCGAGATCGCCGACGAATACGCCGAAAAATATCCTTCTATCGTCCGCGTTATTCATCAGGAAAACGGCGGCCACGGTTCGGGTGTCAATCAGGGCATGAAGAACGCAACGGGACTTTATTTTAAGGTCGTTGACTCCGATGACTGGCTTAACAAGGAAGCTCTTAAAAAGCTTATGACACTCATTAAGAATTTCCACGCAAACGGCGACGAGGTAGACCTCATTTTCTGTAATTACGTTTACGAGCACGTTGAGGATAATACCACCCACCGCATGCACTACAAAAACGTTTTCCCGAAGGACAAGATCTTTACCTGGAAAGCAATGAGGAGCTTCCGCGTTGGACAGTATCTTATGATGCACTCAATGATCCATCGCACGGCAATACTCCGAAAGGCGGATTTCGAGCTGCCGAAGCACACGTTCTACGTCGACAGTATCTTTATGGTCAAGCCGCTTCCGCTTGTTAAAACGATGTACTATCTCAACGAGGACCTTTACCGCTATTTCATCGGACGCGCCGATCAGTCCGTCAATCAGGAGATCATGCTAAAACGCATAGATCAGTATATCCGGGTTACCGATATACTCATCGACGAATACGACTACCGCGCGGTGCGTAAGATCAATCGCAAGATAGAAAAATACATGACACGCCACATCGGCATCATGCTTTCCATCATTTCGGTCCTTTTGGCGATGGACGGCTCCGAGGAAGCTATCGCTCGCCGCAAGCAGTACTGGAAAAACATCTATGCAAAGGACAGAGGACTTTACCGTGAGCTTCGCCGTACCGTTGCGGGTCTTACGGATCTTCCCGGTCGCCCCGGCCGCGCCATCGCGGTAAAAGGCTATCGCGTTACAAAGAAGATCTTTAAATACAATTAAAATAAGGTGTTGCATAAGCAACACCTTATTTTAATTGTTCAAGCACAAAATGCAAAGCGTTTGACGTGGCAACATGGCGCAAAAAATCCCTATCACGCTGCGAGGACAAGGAAAGCTTTTTCACTTGCTCTCCGTCTGCCTTTGAGATCGCCATATATACCGTTCCGACCGGCTTTTCGGGCGTACCGCCGCCGGGACCCGCAATTCCCGTTATCGATACCGCAATATCCGTGCCGTATATACGGCGCGCTCCGCGCGCCATCTCGATCGCGGTGTCCGCCGATACCGCCCCGTGCTCCGCAAGCGTTTTTGCGTCAACACCGAGCACGCTCTCTTTTGCTGAATTCGCATAAGTTACGGCGCTTCCGTAAAACACCTCGGAGCAGCCGGGAATATCAACGATCCGCTTTGCCACAAGCCCTCCCGTGCACGACTCGGCGCACGAAAGGGTCATTTTTTTCTCTTTGAGCCTTTTTACGACCGCCGCTTCAAGCGATCCGACATCTACCCCGTAGATGTATTTTCCGACCTCGGTCGCTCTTATTTTTTCTATCGTTTCATCGCACATCGAAAGCGCCGCCTTTTCGTTCTCTGCCGCCGCCGTGACGCGAATTCGCACCTCTCCCTCTTTTGCATACGGTGCGACCGTTGGGTTCACGCCCTCGTTCATCATATCAATGAGAATGCTCTCCGCCGCCGACTCTCCGATACCGAAAAGATGCACGTTTCGGCTGACTATCGTGCGGTCGCTGCGCTCCTTCAAAATGGGTAGGATCTGTTTTTCGTACATCGCTTTCATCTCGCGCGGAACGCCCGGCATCAGCATCATCATTCTTCCGTCGCGCTCAAGCATAAGACCGGGCGCCGTGCCGCAATCGTTGTGAAGCACCGTCGCGCCGCGCGGCACCATTGCCTGGCGCTTGTTATTATCGGTCATTTCCCTGCCCGATGACGAAAAATATCCGCGTATCTGTGCAAGAATATCCTTTGAAAGCTCAAGCGGCATCGAAAAAAGCTCCGCCGCCGTCTCGCGCGTCAGATCGTCGCAGGTCGGGCCAAGACCGCCCGTGACCAACACAAGCTCCGAGCGCGAAAGCGCGTCCGAGAAAGCCTTTTTGAGCCTTTCGGGATTGTCACCGACGACGGTGTGATGATAGACCGAAATTCCAAGCTCCGCCAAGCGCAGCGAAAGATACGCCGCATTGGTGTTAACGATATCTCCGAGCAAAAGCTCTGTGCCGACACAGAGTATTTCGGCTGAATTTATCTTGATCTTTTCCATATTATACCTCAAAAAACATATTTGCTATATTATATCACATCTTGCCCCTGTGCGCAAGGTTTGTTACAAATTTCGACACGCTCGCATAAACTTAAAATAGAGCAACCCTGCTCCCACATTACATGAAAGGTGATAATATAATGTACAACGACTACTCTGCGGCGCATATGAGAACTCGGACGGCTTGCAATATAAACGCAGCTGCGCCAAATTCTCCCGCGCCCGCAAAAGAAAAGGCGACCTGGGGACTCGCCGGCTATCCGCTTGCATCGGTCTTCGCCCCTCTCCAAAACTTCTGCGAGCTTTACGACCTTGAGACCGCGCTTATGCGCGGCACGGCGTTCTCGGAGCTTGATCTGCCGTTCGTTTGCGGAGATTCCTCAAAAGGAGGTTGCTGCCGTGGCTGAGATGAATGCAAGACAAAGCGGAGCACAGAACTGCGGTGCCATGATGAAAAAGCTCCGCATGCTCGATTTTTCGATCGTTGATGTCGGGCTTTACCTCGACGCTTATCCCGACTCCGCATCGGCACTTGAATATTACAAAAAGCTCATAGCCGAGCGCGAGCGCCTCGCTGCAATGATAAATGCATCGGGCATGCCCTTGACCTCGCGTGACGGCGCTTGCGGCTGCAGCTGGAACTGGACTAACGGTCCGTGGCCTTGGAAGCCCGAAGCAAATTAAGGAGGGATCATTATGTGGATATACGAGAAAAAGCTTCAATACCCCGTTAAGATAAAAAACCCCAACGCAAAGCTTGCACAGGTGATCATCAGCCAGCTCGGCGGACCCGATGGCGAGCTCGGCGCATCGATGCGTTATCTGCATCAGCGTTATTCCTGCCCATACGACAAGGTAACGGGCATACTGACGGACGTCGGTACAGAGGAGCTCGCACACCTTGAGATCGTCGCGGCGATCCTTTATCAGCTTACAAAGGATCTCACCGAGGCCGAGATCAAGAACAGCCCCTTTGCAACATATTTCGTCGACCACACGACAGGCATTTACCCCGTTGCCGCCGCAGGCGTGCCGTGGGACGCAAAATATATCGGCGTTAAAGGCGATATTCTGACAGATCTGAACGAAGACCTT
>SVSW01000014.1 GCA_015064095.1 Oscillospiraceae bacterium
GCCGCGGCTATATCGTCCTTATTTACTTTGGAGATACCCTCTCGGTACTCATCGATCGTGGAGGGCCCGCCGAAAACTCTTGCAAGCCGTGAAAACTCCTCATAATCCTCAGGGTGATCCTCTGCCTCCGCGCAATCGGCGTATATAGCCATTTTTGCCGCCTCAAGCTCCGCGTCGGATATTTTTCCTCGCTGAAGCGATAAAAGCTGTGCAAATATCTCCTTTTGCGCCTTTTCTCGGTCGCGCGCATCGATGCCGGATTCAACGGTCAAAACGCCTGCGATCTCATTATAATCGGACGCACAGAGATAGCAAAGAGACTTCTTTTCCCGCAAATTCAAAAACAGCTTTGAAACGGGTCCTTCGCCGAAGACCTCATTTGCAAGCTCTGCGGCATAAAAATCAGGATCTGAAATCAGCGTATCGGAGGAAAATCCGCATATCAGCTGACTTTGAGAATAATTCCCCATCTCATTTATGTATTTCGGTTCTTTTGATGTAAATTTCGCGGGTTTAAGAGGCAAAGTCTTTCTTTTTTCAAGCAATGGCGAAAAATGCTTTTTAATAAGCTCCGTCACACGCTCAGGCGATTGCTCGCCGCAATAAAAGAACTCAATATTTGCGTGTTCTTGCATGAACCGACGGTATTTTTCAAGACCTTCTTTACTCAAAGCATCAATAGAGCTTATTGCGTCCTCAGCACTCAGCGTACCGGGATAATCCTTCATCATGATCTCGCGAAAGCGCTGCCAAGCAAATCGAAACGCACTGTTCTTTTGTGCTTTTATTCTGTTTTTTGCGTTCAGCTTTTCGTTTTCGATATCCTTTTTTGACATAACGGGAGCAAGAATGATCTGCGACATGATGTGCATTGCACCGTCAAGTATATCAACACCATCTTCCGCATACTTGTTATCAAGCATACCTGCGCGAAGCCCTCTGAAAGAGACCCCTCCGCGTGTTGATGCCGTATCAGAAATATCGACGGCATAAAGCTCATCGCAACGGCGGCAGAGTGAGGCAAAATCGGGAAACTCCTCGGTCGCTCGCATGGATACGGGAAAAAGCAATGCCCCTGCGGCATAGTGTTTTATATCCGCAGGCAAGCTGAATGTAATCGAAAATCTTGCTTTTTTGAATTTGTCCGTGCTTATATGATCAAGTATCACGGACTCGTTTATTTTATATGTTATGATCTTCATTTATTCTTGCGTATATTTGGCTATACCTTTCGTTTCAACAAGGAAGAAATCCTTTGCGCGTGCGGCGATCTCACGTATGTCACGCATAAATTGATTTCTGTACGTATCAAGGTCCGCCGAAACTCCGACAGCAGAGATACCGAGCTTTTCGGATATATAAAGTGCGCGATAAATGTGATATTCCTGAGTGACGAGAACGGCTTTTTTGATATTGTATACATTTTTAGCTCGCCATACGCTGTCATATGTCGAAAGCCCGTAAGGATCGCATATAATATCTTCCTTCGGCACTCCCTGCTCGACTGCATATTCTTTCATGGCGGTCGTCTCATCGTAGTCGGCGTTTTCGCTGTCACCTGTCATAAGTATCTTGTCTGCCGCACCCTCTTTATAAAGGCGCACACCGGTTTCCACACGGTCGCGAAGCATATCGCTGAGCGTTCCGTCTTGCCGTACGAGCGCGCCGAAAACGATTATATAATCTGCCTTCGCCGTCGGCGTATTGCCGACGGCGAGAGTATTTTCCTTTTGAGAGCCTGCAACAGCTGCACTGATAATTACAACGGAAAGTCCGAAAAGCACACAAAGCCCGAGAAGAAAGGTTAGGATCTTTATGACGGTTGAGCGTTTCGGGCGGTGCGGTGTAAACGCCTCTTTCGTTTTAGCCAAAAACCTCGAGAGTGTTTCTTTCATCAGTTCTTCTGCGTTTTTTGAATTATTTTCTCAACCGCACCGTCAAGGCTTGAGTTTTCCATAAGCTCAAGCATTCCCTTGTCGCAGAGTGCGGCAAGCTTCGGGTCGATCGGCATTTTTGCAAGCAGATCGTAGCCGAATTTTTCGGCAACCTCCTCTATATGGCTCTCACCGTAAATGTTGATGTGCTTTTTGCAATCCGGGCACTCAACATAGCTCATGTTTTCAACAAGACCAAGCACGGGAATATCCATCATTTTTGCCATGTTCGCAGCCTTTGAAACGATCATGGAAACGAGATCCTGCGGGCTTGAAACGATAATGATACCGTCAAGCTTGATGGTCTGGAACACGGTGAGCGGAACATCGCCCGTTCCGGGAGGGCAATCGACGAACATATAGTCAACATCGTTCCAAATAACATCGGTCCAGAACTGCTTTACCGTGCCTGCAATGACAGGACCGCGCCAAACGACGGGCGCCGTGGTATCGTCAAGCAAAAGGTTTGCCGAGATAACGTCGATACCGGTTGCCGTGCGGGCAGGATACATTCCGTTTTCGTCGCCCGTCACACCGGATTTAAGGCCGAAGATGTGAGGGATCGACGGTCCTGTAACATCGGCATCAAGTATCGCCGCATGATAGCCCTGACGCTGAACAAGAGTTGCAAGCATAGAGGTCACAAGCGATTTTCCAACTCCGCCCTTACCGCTGACAACGCCGATAACGTGGCGCACCTCGCTCAACGGATTGAGCGCTTCATACATATTTTCTTTCTTTTGCTTCGATGAGCAGTTTGCGCTGCATGTCGAGCAATTGTGAGTACATTCTGACATTTTTTACCTCCGGGATAATAGATATAATAATCTTTTTTATTATTATACACCTTTTATGTGAATTTTGCAAGGATTTTAACAAAAAAAGCTCCGACTTTGTCGGAGCTTTTAAATTATCTTTTATTCTTTTTCTTCTGCCGTGCCTTCGACGGTATTATCCTTGGGTGCTTTCTTCAAAACAGAGATATAAGCGACAAGCGAGATCGCAAAAAGGATCACGGATATAGCTATAACGACCCAACCGGCAATAAGCAGGATAAGCCCAAAAACATCGTTGGCGGCGTTTGTGAGCGCAGGCAGGAACGCAAGCAAAAGTACACCGATAAGTATTTTGACCCATTCGTCCGATATCTGATTTTTCCAGCCCTTGCGAGATATTATAACTCTTATGATCGGGAAAATGATAAGATATATCGCAACGATCACCGTAACGATCGTTCCCTGCATGAATATCATCATAAATCCGAGAACTATACCGATAGCGGAAAAAATGAGATCCACAATACCGGTGGGATTTTTAATGTTCATAATTCCGTGGACAAGTTCCGGAACATTGCTTATAATAGTGATTATACCGACGATGACAAGCCCCCAAAAGAGCAGATCCGAAAACGAGAGAACGCTTGATAAAACAACGAGTACCGTTCCGAGCAAAACTCCGATAATCAGCGAAATGATCATATTCGCCAAAACGTTTTTCTTTAAATTCATTCTGTTTCTCCTATATCATCATTCTGTTTGTAAGGCATTTTTTCGGGGTGCTTTTTCCACCAAAGCTCAAGTCCCACCCAAAGTGCGATCCCGCCGAGCACCATGGGGATCGACCAAAACTGCGAGGGCGACATAATCGAAAGCAGCTCTCCTCTGTGATCTCCGCGCAGAAATTCGACCAAGAACCTGAAAATACCATAGCTTATAAGATATATGCTCATATTATGCTTGAATTTATATCTGAACAGCAGGAAAGTGCAAACGCCAAACATAATAAAGAGGAACACCGCCTCATAAAGCATCGTGGGGTGGACCGGGTGCGGCAGGTTCGGAAACTTTATGCCAAAGATACTGTCCGTGGGCTTGCCGTAGCAGCAGCCGGCAAAAAAGCAGCCGATACGTCCGAAACCGTGCGCGATCAAAATTGCGCAAGGCACTATTGAAAGAACGTCGGTGAGCTTTGACTCATAGCGCTTTCTGAATATAAGATATATGAGCAAAAAGCAAGCCGCACCGCCTATAAGACCGCCCATAAACGTTATGCTGTTGCCGAGCTTAAAGCCCTCTGAGGGGTTTTCGATCCAGTTGTAAAAGGACTGAAAAACCGCCGCCGAGCCAAAGCCTATACCAATGGATATTATCGCGTTATAAAAAACGAAATCCGTGAATTTTTCCTGTATTTTAAACTTTTTGGAGTACAAAAACAGAACCGTAAAAGCTGCAAGTATACCGATAGCGATCATTATTCCGTATAAATACAGAAATTTTCCTCCGATCAATGGATATGGCCACATAATTTATACCTCCTTTTAACTACTTTATTATACTACAAACAAATAAATAAGTAAAGTGATTTTCGCAAAAAACCGAACATTTGGAAAAAAGATACATCTGCGGAAAACTGAATAAGGCTCCTATATACACGCCAATAATTTCATTGACGGGAGGATTATTTATGTATTACAATAAAGTTGAAATTTGCGGGGTGAACACATCAAAGCTTAAAACGCTTTCAGATGACGAAAAGCGCGAGCTTTTAAAGAAAAGTAAGGAGGGTGACACTGAGGCTCGTCAAAAGCTGATCTACGGCAATCTGCGCTTGGTGCTGAGTATTATTCAGCGATTTGCAAGCCGACATGACGATATGGACGATCTTTTTCAGGTCGGCTGTATCGGGCTTGTCAAGGCAGTCGACAATTTCAAGCTTGAGCTTGACGTAAAGTTTTCCACCTATGCCGTACCGATGATAATCGGTGAGATACGCCGATATCTGCGCGACAATAACGCCATTCGCATAAGCCGTTCTGTGAGAGATACGGCTTACCGCGCGCTCCAGGCGCGTGAGGCTTTGCTTGGTGAAAAGCAAGCAGAGCCCACACTTGATGAGATAGCGGCTCGCATCGGCGAAAAGAAGGAGGCCGTTATGCTCGCAATGGAAGCGATAATAGAGCCTATTTCCCTTTACGAGCCCGTTTACAACGAAAACGGGGACTCAATATATCTTATGGACCAGCTAAGCGACTCAAACCCGGCAGATGAATCGTGGCTTGAAAATATAGCTTTGCGCGAAGCTATGAAAAAGCTATCGGAGCGAGAGCGAAAGATCATAAATCTGCGTTTTTACAAAAACAAGACCCAAATGGAGATAGCCGAGGAGATCGGCATATCGCAGGCACAAGTCTCCCGCCTTGAAAAAGGCGCTCTTGAACGAATGAGAAAGCATATATAAAAATAGAACCCGCCTCGGCGGGTTCTATTTTCAGGTTGGACCTCAGATCTTCTCTTTGACCTTAGATGCCTTACCGACTCTGTCACGGAGATAGTAGAGCTTTGCGCGTCTGACCTTACCGTAACGAATTGTTTCAACCTTAACCACATTGGGTGAGTGGATCGGGAAAGTTTTTTCCACGCCACAGCCGTAAGAAACGCGTCTTACGGTGAATGTCTCGGAGATGCCGCCGCCGTGCTTTGCAATGACGGTGCCTTCGAAAAGCTGAATTCTTTCGCGGTTGCCTTCCTTGATACGGTTGTGAACACGAACGGTGTCACCAATGTTGAAGGAAGGAACTGTCTCCTTGAGCTGCTCATTTGTAAGAACCTTAATGAAATCCATTTTAGGGCCCTCCTTTACCTTGGGACATTCGTGCTTGAGCCTATGCAGAGGACTGTCCGATAATCAATTCCGTGCAAAGACCGCACGGCACAACTCGTATTATAACATACTTTTCTTTATATTGCAATAGTTTTTTTAATATTTTTTTAACTTTTTTTACCTTTTGTCATTGATATCATTCCATTGATACCCCCGATAAACGCCTTTGCATTGACCGCCAATATCAAGATCACGCAAAGCACCTGCCCTGCCGCTAAAAAGATCATGTTTTTCACAAATAGCATTATCAAAGCTTGAGCGCAAATTATTATGATATTAATAATGAGCGTGCTCGCGCCGAGCCTAAAATTCAGAAGCTTTTTCGTATCGACTGCGCGAATGAGAAACACAGATGCATAGCTTATCGCCGTAGCGATCGCCGCGCCCTGTGCGCCCAACCCCAAAAGCGGAACGGTAACACCAAAAAGCGTTAGACTCTCCGGTATCATCACGAAGTTTAAGGCTATGTTTATAATCGACCCTGCCATTGCCGTAAGGAACGACTTTATACTCTTCTTTTTTACTACATATACACTGGAAAGGAATGTAACGAAAGCCGAGAACATGCTGGAACCGACGAGGACAGGAATATATGTCCACGCACTGTAATATTCCTCCGCATAAAGCAAAAGCGCAATGATCTGCGAAAATGCAATGACAAACGCACCTGTGGCAAAGATCACCGATCTGAAATAGGAAAAGACCTTGGTATAAAACTCCGATCGCTCGCGCTCGTCGCTCTCCTTGACAGCGGAAAATTGCCATGCCTCCGAGAATACACCGGTTATAAGAATAATAAGCGTCGGTATCTTATATGCCACCGTATAAAGCCCGTTTGCCGCCTCGCCGCAAAAATACGTGACCATAAATCGGTCGGAAACGTTTGTTATCCACCAAAATATAGTTGTTGGGACAAGTGGCAGGCTGTATTTTATAAGCTGCTTTGAAAGGCTCTTATCATAAGCCTTCGGGCTTATATCGCGGTAAAGGCGCGCGTAAAGCATAAGAAATGCGCCCATGATCGCGTCCGCTATGACCACAGAAAGCACATATCCGTTGACGCCGTTGAAGAAGCTGCTCTCGGGCAGTATAACAAGGAACAGAATATTGAACGAAATCGTCAGGACCGTATTCATTATTCCCTGCAACGCGTAAAGCTTAGTCCTGTCCAGCGCGCGGATATAAAGCGCGCAGGCGGAATGGAAATTTGACATCAAAACATAAGCCGCAACGAGCCAAAGATATTCGCTGTAAACACCGAATGCGAAGGCTATCGCCATAACGACGGCAAAGACGGCGCTTGATATTCCGAGCAATGTGCAGCCCGTTGAAAAGACGTTCTTTTTGTTGCTTTCATTCGCGTCGAGCGCAAAACGGAATATTCCGTCACACACGCCTGCCGCGGCAAGCGGTATGAGCAGATTTGCGGCGTTTGATATAAGATCCGCCGTACCGTACTCCGTCGGAGAAAGGCACTCCGTATAAAGTCTTGTGAGAAGAAACACAAGTATCTTTGATGCAAACGTGCCGATGCCGTAAATGGCGGTATTCGATAAAAGCTTCTTATACTTCCCCTCTGACATATTCTCTCCCTAAAATAGTAAGTGAAGATATTATAACATATTTTTCCTTTCTTTTCAACAATGAAGCAAATTTTTTTCGGGCGAGAGTATCATAACGCCGAAAGGCGGTATGTCTATACGCTGCGGCGCTAATATTTCGCCGTTCAAAAGATCTCTGTAATTTTTATCTATATAAAAAGTATATTTTTCACCCGAAAAATTTAAGATGCAAACGATCTCATCTCCGTCCGTACGCCGAAATATCATCGGACTTTCACTTTCGTTTATCCATTCAAAGCCACCCCTGATAAGTGCGGCGCTTGAAGCATAGATCTCGGAAAGCTTCCTCATATAATTTTCAAGCTCCTCGGAAATTACGGTGCGAAATATCATTTTTTTGCCGGGATACGTGAAAAAATACGCAAGAACGACAGCGCTTTTATGCTCACCTCTCGGTAATGGCAAAATATAATTTTCACCGAACGCATACCTAAATGAAAATATAAGCTCTCCGTTCTTTGCCCCACCTTCCGAATAATTTAAAACTGCCCTTTCCCATGCTCTGTTCACTTTAAGATCAAATCCGAGACCGTCTTTCCCCGTAATGCCGGGAAACGCTGTGTTTTCCTCAGCAATGGTGATCACATTAGGAAAATGGCGGTGCAGCTTTCTGTTCAGCTCCGCAAAAAAATCTATATTATCCGTTTTTTTCAAAAGCTCCGATATATCTCCGAAGAAAAGACCGTCTGCGTGAAATTCCGACAGCTTAAAAAACGCACTTGTACTCAAAAAATCCGTCATTTCGCCACCTATACTCATTATAACTCCGACCCCGATACTGTGCAGATAATCCGTGAAAAAGCAAAGATCATCTGGATTTCCGAAACGGGGATCGGGCGAAAATGGCGGATTTTTTATCATAATATGAGAAATTTTCATTTTTCGAGCATATTCGCCGAGCTTTCGCGCAAGCTCACGGTAATTTTCATATCTCTCGGTGTTCTGAGGCTCAAAGCAATATATGTTTATTGACGAAAGCTCCGTTTTTCGACCGCCGTCATGCCAATCATACTTCTCTGTATGAACTATCGACGCACGCTCGCCGTCAAACTCACCGTATCGTTCAAAGGGATCCGACAAAAGCTCAACTCCGTCCTCGGAAAACACTCTGTATTTATACCTCATGCCGTCAAGCGGTATATCACTTTTATATATCAGCTCCCACGCGCCGCCATCAAGCCTTGAAAGGCCCTCGCCGCGCCAAGAATTGAAATCTCCCGTAAGCTCGACAAAATTTGCATACGGAAAAAAAGCGCGAAAAACATAAATATATTCTCCGCCTGCACCGAAAGTTCTTCGAACCCCGAAATATTCATAATCCCTATCACCCATTTTACACCCCGAAACACAGCATTATATTATAGGATATCCAGAATAAAGAAAAAAACCCGGAAATTTTCCGGGTTTTTTATATTCATTAATCGCAATTTTCCCAGTTGTGGTAGACGTTCTGAACGTCGTCATTTTCCTCAAGGTTTTCAAGCAGCAGGTTCATATGCTTGATATCTTCTTCGTTTTCGAGTGTAATATAGCTTGACGGGACCATATCGGGCTCGGCGGAGTTGATCTTGTAACCGAGATTAACGAGCGCATCACGCACAGCATAAAGGTCATCGGGCTCGGTGTAGATCTCGTAAACGCCTTCATCGGCGGAGAAATCCTCAGCGCCGCACTCCATTGCGTCCTCCATGAGCTTATCCTCGTCGATCTCCTCGTCCTCGTCCGTGATAAGAATAAGTCCTTTTTCGGTGAAGAGGTATCCAACGCAACCGGTAACGCCCATGCTGCCACCGAACTTATCAAAGAAGTGGCGAACCTCACCTGCGGTGCGGTTTCTGTTGTCCGTTGCAGTCTTGACTATAACCGCAACGCCCTGAGGACCGTAGCCCTCGTATGTTATCTCCTCATAGTTCGCGCTGTCGTTTCCGAGTGCCTTCTTTATAGTACGCTCGATGTTATCGTTTGGCACATTATTTGATCTCGCTTTATTTATAAGCTCGCGGAGCTTTGAGTTTGAGTTCGGGTCGCCGCCGCCTGCTTTGACCGCAATAACGATCTCCTTGCTTATCTTGGTAAAGACCTGCGCTCTTTGCGCATCGGTCTTCCCTTTTTTGTGCATAATATTTTTCCATTTGCTGTGTCCTGACATATCTATGATCCTCCAATAATATAATCAAATCTTTTCGGGCTTTTTTAAGCATATAAGACCAAACGCATTTCCGAGTACGGTCTTTGTTGCTGCTGTAAGCAGTATTCTTGTGTTCTTTACGCTCTCATCTTTCGCCGAGAGTATCTGGCAGTCGTGATAGAAGCGGTTGAACGCCGCTGCGACATCAAGAATATAGCGCGTAATAACGGACGGCTCATACTGCGAAAGCGCTTCCTCGACCTTTTCCGGGAATCGGGAGAGGGTCTTTATAAGCGTGGATTCTGACGCGTCCGTGAGCGTAAGCTCTGCGTTTTCATCGAATCCCCCCGCTTTGCCGAGTATCGAGCAGCAGCGTGCGTATGTGTACTGAACGTAAGGCCCTGTGTTGCCGTTAAAATCGAGTGCGCCTTCAAGGTCAAAGCTGATGTCCTTTATACGGCTGTTTGAGAGATAGTTGAAGACTATCGCTCCAACGCCGACCTCCTCTGCAACCTGCTCCTTGTTTTCAAGGTTCGGGTTCTTTTCATCTATTACACCGCGCACCTTGTCAACCGACATTTGGAGAAGCTGCTTGAGCCAAACGACGTTACCGGAACGCGTACCGAGCTTTGCTCCGTTTATCGACATCGTGCCGTAAGGAACGTGAACGAGCCGATCTGCCCAATCGTAGCCCATAAGCTCCACCACCTTGAACCACTGCGCAAAGTGCAGCGACTGACCTGCCGAGGTAACATAAACGCATTTATCAAAATCAAACGTTTCTTTACGGTAGACCGCGGCGGAGATATCTCTTGTCGGGTAAAGCGTCGAGCCGTCGCGCTTGAGTATCAGGCACGGGGGCATATTGTATTCCGAGAGATCAACAATGGACGCACCGTCATCTATCTTAAGAATTCCGCTTTGTCTGATCTTTTCGACCTGTGCCGGCATCTTGTCGGTATAAAAGCTCTCTCCCGTGTAATAGTCGAACTCTATATCAAGCTGCTTGTATGTGCGCTTGTATTCTTCGATACTGATACCTATAAACCATTTCCAAAGCTCTGTATTTTCGGGATCTCCGTTTTCGAGCTTTGTGAATTCCGCACGTGCATCGTCGTACATCTCAGGCTTGTTCTCCGCCTCCTCGTGGAAGCGCTGATAAAGCGTTACAAGTCCGTCAACACCGTCGCGATCGATCATTTCCTTCGTGCCCCAGAGCTTATATGCAACGATCTGCTTTCCGAATGACGTTCCCCAGTCGCCGAGATGGTTTACTCCTATACAATTATAACCCGAGAACTCAAAAAGACGGCGGAGTGAATGACCTATAACGGTCGTTCCGAGGTGCCCCAAGTGGAAGGGCTTTGCAACGTTAGGAGATGAATAGTCAAGCACGACCGTCTTGCCCTCGCCCGATGCGTTCTTTCCGTAATCGTCGCCGAGCGTCAGGATATCTCCGACAGTCTTTTTTGCAATATAATCGTTCGAAACGAAAAGATTGATATACCCCTTAACGGACTCCGCGCGTGAAAGCTCGGGGCTTTCAAAGCCCGAAACAACAGTGTCCGCTATCTGCATCGGCGAACGGCGCAGACTGCGGCTGAGCTTAAAGCACGGGAGCGCAAAATCTCCCATTTCGGGATCGGGCGGATATTCAAACATTGAAAGGATATCCCGACCGCTTATTTCCGCGCCGGGAAAATCCGCTTTTATTTTATTTGCGAGCTTTTCTGCTATCGCTGTTTTGATCTTTTGCATTTTAGTCTCCTTTATGTTGTGACGGTGCAAAGTGTCGCGCCGATGAATTCAATAAGTTTTTTAGGATCGAGCAAAAGCTGCATTCCTTTCGTTCCCGAGCTTACCGTGATCCTTTCGAATGAAAGCGCACTTTCATCGATATAGGTCGGAAAATTTTTCTTCATACCGATGGGCGAGCAGCCGCCGCGGATATATCCCGTCGTTGCGAGCAGCTCGTTTGTATGCAGCATTTCGATCTTTTTATTTTTGGTGGCAGCTGCGGCGGCTTTCAAATCTATCTCCCGATCAGACGGAATACAAAACACGGTAACGCCGGTCTTATCTCCTCTTGTGACGAGAGTTTTAAAGGTCTGCGAGGGTGAAAGTCCGATCTGCTGGGCGATATGAACACCGGAAAGATCGTTTTCGTCAACGGTATAGTCCTTTATCTCGTACTCTATTTTTGCCGCATCGAGCTTTCTCATTGCGTTTGTTTTTTGTAGCTTTGCCATTATCCCTTTATCATCGCCTTCAGCTTATCGGTGATCTCCTTTGCAGCATCTATATCTCGAGTAACGACGATTATCGTATCGTCGCCCGCAACACAACCGAGTATTTCGGGTGAATGCATCGAGTCAATGCTCGCGGCAACGGGATTTGCAAGGCTTGGAACGGTCTTTATAACGACCGTGTTAAGCGCATAATCGACCATTATAACGGAATCGAGTATCGTGCTCGTAAATTTCATAGAGCCGCGCGCCTCGGTCTGCGGAGGCAGCATATATCTGTAACCGCCGCGACCGCTTGAAACCTTTGTGAGCTTTAATTCCCTTATATCTCTTGAAACGGTTGCCTGCGTGACCTCATATCCTTCATCATAAAGCCGCTCGATCAGCTCCTCTTGCGTTTCAACAGAATATTTGGAAATTATATCAAGTATTGCTTCCTGTCTTTTAAGTTTCATTTTACCCTCTCAAACATCTAAATTCATTTTTTTGCGGAGTTGACTGTAAAAGCAGTTGTTTTTGATTCGTATCAGGCACGTTTCAAGCTCTGAGCGTGTGATCTTCACGGTATCGCCGAACGAGATCTCCTGATTTACGCGGCCGTCAAGCGTTAAAAATATCGTTTTTTCGCGCTGGCAAATATTTTTTACCTCAATTTCTGCCGTTTTTGGGAAGATTATGGGGCGTGATCCGAGCGCATGGGGGCAGATAGGTGTGACACATATGCAATCAACGCGAGGATCGACAACAGAGCCGCCTGCCGACATCGAATATGCGGTTGAGCCCGTGGGGGTTGAGATTATAATACCGTCGGAACGGTAATTTGATATCAGCGAGCCGCCCTCATAAAGCGCAAGATCAATAATTCGCGCGATCGATCCGTTTGATATCACGGCGTCGTTAACGGCGTAAGAAGAAAACTTTTTCCTGCCGTCGCGGTCGCTCACATCGACCTTGATCATCATTCTTTTGTCATGCGTGTAATTGCCGCCGACAACCTCTGAAAGACGATCAAGCTCATCAAGCTCAAGCTCCGCCATATATCCGATCCGTCCGAGATTTATTCCGAGGATCGGTATCCCCGCAGGTGCTGCGCGCCGAGCCGATTCGAGTATCGTTCCGTCCCCTCCGAGCACGGCTATAATATCCGACGACTCGTATATCTCCTCGATCGGAATATAGCCTATGTAGTCGCGCATCTCACCTTTTAGTCTTGCGATCTTGTCGCGGTTAAAGCTGCCGACCACCACATCGCAGCCGAGCTCGTGAAGCTTATCGGCAACGCGCAAGGCGGCATAAGCCTTATCGTAAATATTAAAATTCGTTACTATCGCTGTTTTCATATAACGATCCTTGCGATGCTTTCATGCGAAAGCGGTTCGCCCTTTCTTTTGAAGATTGCAAGATATTCGGTGTTTCCGTCGCCACCCTTGATGGGAGAAACTATAAGTCCCGTGCAGAAAAGCCCGACCGTCGCGGCATATTCCGTCACTCGCAAAACCGCTGCTTTGCGGTCATTTTTCGAGTGAACGATGCCGCCCTTTCCGACAGCGGAGCGTCCTGCCTCAAATTGAGGCTTGATAAGACTTATGAAAATGCCGTTATCTTTTAAAATTTGCGGAATATTTCCGATAATAAGCGTTTGTGAAATAAACGACACGTCCATGACCACGATATCAGCGCCCTCGGGAATTATATCCGCCGAAAGCTCGCGCGCGTTGTATTTTTCATATGAAACGACGCGCGGATCACTCAAAAGCGAGGGATCAAGCTGACCGTGCCCCGAATCCACCGCGACACAGCTCCTTGCTCCTCTTTTGAGAAGGCAATCTGTAAATCCGCCGGTCGATGCACCGATATCAAGTGCCGAAAACCCCGTCACGTCAACGCAGAAGGCATCAAGCGCGGATTCGAGCTTAAGTCCGCCGCGGCTGACATATTTTTCGGTTTTTTCAATTTTTATTTCGTGCTCTGTATTCGCATCAATTTCCTCGGAAGCCTTTTTGACGGGCTTGCCGTCGATCATGACAGAGCCCGAATCAATGAGATCTCTTGCCTGATTGCGGCTTCTCACCGCTCCCTGCGAGAAAATATAAACATCGGCTCTCATATCTCTCGGTCAAGAAGATAGTGCGCAAGCGACACGAGCTTTTCCGAGCCCCGATGCTTTTCGATCAATGCCACCGCTTCATCTGTGAGCTTTTTTGCATACTCATACGATGCTTTTTCATCAAGATAGGAAATAAACGTTTCTTTTTCTTCGGCAGATTCGCCCTCACGGTAATCGAGAATATCGTCAATTATCTGAAAAGTAAGTCCTATCTTTTCGGCGTATGCCGTTGCATCTTCGAATTTCGGTGAATTTGCAAAAATTCCTGCGGCAATGCAGCCGAGCTGTGCCGCGGCGCATATCATCGCGCCCGTCTTTTTTGAATGAAGCTTTAAAAGTCGGTCAAATCCACCATTTTTCGCGTTATCGAGATCCATGACCTGACCGCCGACCATACCGACAGCTCCTGCGGCTCGCGCAAGTATCGCCGTGGCTTTGACATTCTTTTCGGCGGATAGCAGATCATTATTCGCGATAACGGAAAAGGCTTCTGTCAGCAAGGCGTCACCTGCAAGGAGTGCGGTCGTCTCGCCGAATTTTTTATGGCAAGTAGGCTTGCCGCGGCGCATATCGTCATTGTCCATGCAGGGCAAGTCATCGTGCACGAGCGAGTAATTGTGTATCATTTCGACAGCGCAAGCATAAGGCATCGCCGCCTTTTCGTCACCGCCGAAAAGCTCACAAAACGCAAGCGTGAGATACGGGCGTATGCGCTTTCCGCCCGACATCAAGGCATATTCAATGCTTTCGGTCAAAACGGCGGTATCCGAGTCACGCTTTGGCAGACATTCGGCGAGTGCTGCTTCTATCAAAGCGGCTTTTGCCGCCACATCGGTTTTAATGTTCATTATGCATCACCAAAGGGCTTTTCGGTTATTTCACCGTTTTGACCCTTGATCAGTATATTTATTCTCTGCTCGGCCGAATCGAGCTTGTCTGTGCAAAAGCGGACAAGCGCAATTCCCTCCTCGTAAAGCTCAAGTGCGCGATCAAGCGGAGTATCTCCGTCCTCAAGTGCGCGAACTATCTCATCGAGCTTCGCTATTGCTTCTTCAAATTTCATATCTTTATTCATTAGTATATACCTCACTGACGGTGGCTTTTGCCTCGCCGTCCGCAAATCTTATCTTAATATTCATATTCTTTTTAAGATCACGCGCACCGAGCACGAGCCGTCCGTCTTCATTCTCAACGGCACCGTAGCCTCGCGAAAGCACTGCAAGCGGATTGAGCGCACCGAGCTTTTCGGCGGCTTTTGCAAATTCGTGTTTTTTCTCCGTGAGCTTTGCACTCTCAGCACGGTCAAGCAGCTGTGATAGGTGCAAAAGCGTCATTTTACGCTCATTAAGCAGCACGGAACGGTCAGACATGACCCTTGAATTTTTGATCCTCAAAAGGCTCTCCCGACAACCGTCAAGCTTCTTTTTCAGTTGTATCGAAAGATACGCCTCAGCACCGAGGATCGAGCTTTTAAGCTCCGCCGAATCCGGCACGGCAAGCTCTGCGGCGGCAGACGGCGTTGCCGCACGGCGATCCGCTGCGAAATCGCAGATCGTGAAATCGGTTTCATGTCCCACAGCGGAAATAACGGGGATCTCGGACGCCGCGACCTCTCGTGCAAGTGCTTCGTCATTAAAGCCCCAAAGATCTTCCTCAGAGCCCCCTCCTCGGCCGATTATTATAACATCTGCCGACTTTGTTTCGTTAAAATATCTTATTCCCGAAATAAGCTGTGACGGAGCAAGATCGCCCTGCACGATCGCAGGATAAAGCAGTATTTTAGCCGACGGAAACCGTCTTCCCGTGATGTTTATGATATCTCTGACCGCCGCGCCCGTTGGCGACGTGATAACGCCAACCGTTTCGGGTATTCTCGGCAGAGCCTTCTTTCTCGCGGCATCGAAAAGCCCTTCGCCTTCAAGCTTATCCTTTAGCTGCTGATATGCCAGATAAAGTCCGCCGATCCCGTCCGGCTGCATCTCATCAACGTAGATCTGATACTGACCGTCGCGCACGAATGCCGAGACCCGACCGCGCACGATGACCTTCATTCCGTTTTCGGGCAAAAAAGGAATTTTTACATTCGAGCCGCGAAACATCACCGCGCGAATAAGGCTTCCCTCGTCCTTTAAGGTAAAATACCAATGCCCCGTTCGGTGATTGGTGAAATTGGAAATTTCGCCCTTGACATAAACGCCCGAAAGCAAAGGCTGACCGTCAAGCAGCATTTTAATATATTCATTTAGCTGACTGACCGTCAATACCTTTTGTGTCATATCTTTTCTTCCGTTTTATATTTTTCGTATGCGAGCAAAGCGACCCCGACGGCATTGTCCGACGAGAGGTCGGGCTCGGCAAAATAAACATTCTTAAAATTCAGCTGTGAGCGTATATATTTGCTTCCCATAACACCGCCGGCATATATGACAGGGATATCGGGATAGCTTTGACGGAGTGCCTCGGTCATTTTAGAAAGAGTTTTCGCGATAAACGAGAAAACATACGCGGCGATCTTTCGCTCGCAGCTTCCCTCATCTATCAGCTTCAAGGCCAGATTTTCTCCGCCCGAAAGATTGCAGTCCATCGAGGTGACAGAGGTTTTTATGCCCTTGACACGCTCGCCGTATTCCAAGGCAAGCGTATCGAGCTTTGCGCCGCACGGAAATGCATATCCGAGGCGAACACCGATCCTGTCAACAAGCTGACCTGCATTGAGATCCTTCGTTTCGCCAAGAAGTTTTACATTGAGTGCGCCGTCCTTCGGTGTGACGTGCAAAAGCTCGGTCGTTCCCCCCGAAACATGGAACGCGGCAAATTCCTCTCCTTCACGGATAGGAAAGCCCGCCGAGTGGCAGGCGGCACGAATGTGCCCGTCCTGATGGGAAAAGGCGTAGCCTTTTGCGTCCGCGGCGGCGATCAGCGCCGCGGCGGCGGCGACCCCCGATAAAAAGCACGGCATATATGCCCCCTCGGCCGATCTGGGTTTTGCCGAATATCCGACGGCGACAGCATTTTTCATATCAACGAGGCTTGAAAGCTCCGATATTGCCGACGGCAAATTCTTCGTGTGAGCAAAGACCGCATCGCTTTGGCGAAGTCCGCGACAGCCCTCCGCGACGGGCAAAGGGTATTTTATGTTTGCAAGGATCTGTCCGTTTTCGTCGAGTGCTGCAAGCGAGGTCGTATAATTGCTCGTATCAACGCCGAGGAATACTTTTTCACTCATTTGAGAGCTCGTCCTTAACGGCATTGAGAACACCGTTTACAAATCGTTTTGCCTTTTCGTCGTCGTATTTCTTTGAAAGCTCAACAGCCTCGTTTATCGAGACGGCGGCGGGGATATCCGCCTCAAACATCATCTCATAAACGGCAATACGCTGTATCGCGCGAGAAATATGGGACATTCTGTCGGTCTTCCAGCCCTTTGAGTGGCGTCCTATGACCTCGTCTATCTTCTCCATGTGCTCGTTGACACCAAAGAAAACGCGGCGAAGATATTCATCGTCCTCGGTCTCTTTGTTATCAATTGAGATCTCGTATATTTCGGCAGGTGTTTCATTCTCACGGAAATCCTGCTCAAAAAGTAGGCACATAGCATTTTCTCTTGCTTCTTTTCTCTTCATATCGGCTGTCCTTTCGAAAAATCCGCATAATAAGCTATTATAATATATTTATTATACAACTATTTTATAAAAAGTCAAGGGGACGATGAATATTTTTGTGTATATATTCATTTTCTTCTACCTCTTGCAAAATTGCGGAATTTGTGATATATTATAAAAAACGCTTTTTTGAGGTCAACATGAAAAATAAATCTTTAAGCCGTATTTTATGCGGAGGTTGCGCGATTTTCTGCACGGTGCTCGTATTAATATCGATATTAATGCTCATAATAAATTCACAGAACACCGAAAATATGTTTAATATTGCTCTTTCTTCCTTTCGCATTTTGATGCTGGCGATCTTCTCTTTTGTGCTGTCCGCCGCAAATGAATTCTACCGTATACGTACTATCGGCGAATTCGCACGTCTCGCTGTGCATTTTATTTTGACGCTCGTCGGCTTTTCCGTTTGCGTATATCTTCCGTATTCGGGTGAGGCAGCATCTCACGGCGACGGTTTTCCGTCGGAAAATACACTCACGATAGTTTTGCTGTTTGCCGTGCTTTATTTCATCGCATACGGTATTTACAGACTAATTCGTGCGCTCACGAAAAAGAGCAAGGAAAAGAAAGAGGAATACACACCGGTGTATAAAAAAGCAAGCCGAAAGTGATATTCCAATGAAAATATTGTCAGTATTGACCGCCGCGGCTATTCTGTCGGCGGTCTTTTTCTTTTCATCGTGTACCCCCGAACCCGAAATTCCCGAAGAAACGAAGCCGCCCGTAAATACCGCCGAAGCATTCGAAAAAACATACTTTTTAGGCGATTCGAACACGGCTCACCTCGCTCATTCCTCGTATAAAGCAATATGCGGTCTTGTTTTGCCTTCTCACATCTTGACGGGGAGCGGCGGAACTCTTATGCTCGACCTCGGAATGCAAATAATCGATCCCGAAAGCAAAGAACCTATATCAGTGTCCGATGCCGCCGAAAAATACAATCCTGCATACCTTCTCATAACTCTTGGATATAACGGATATGCATTCAGTGAGAATCTGGATACGCTTTTTTGCCGCGCATATGAAAAGCTGATAAATTCTATCAAGACCGCCTCGCCGCAAACCTCAATCATAATACAATCCATCTTCCCCGTGCGCGCGGGTACGGCAATCAACGACCCCGACCGTGTCAACGCACGCATCGATACCCTTAATTCTCAGCTTATAAAGATCGCAAGCGAAAACGGGGTGAAATATCTTGACACTCAATCGATCCTGCGCGACGAAAACGGTCATTTGCGCGCCGAATACAGCTGCGAAGGCAGCATTTACCACGCAGACGGCTACCATTTGAGCGACACCGGCCTTTTAGCCGTAATAAATTATATAAAATCCAATGCCTACGGAGATTAAAATGAAAAAAATCACTATTGTTTTAATTTTTGCACTCTGCTTGCCGCTTTTCTCGTGTTCCCAAACGAATTACCGAAACGACGTCGCCGTTGACGCGCTGGCAGAAAAAATAAAAGCCGCCCTGCCCTTACCCTATGGGTATGCCGAGCACGACGGCGATTATCTGATATACAGATTTGAGGATATTTCCGAGCACGTTGACGGGGCTGCTGTTGTATATTCAAAGGATACAAAGCAAGCTGATCTTTTTGCGGTTTTCCACGCAAAAAGTGCGCGCGACGTCGACGAGGTCGAGGAGATCTGCCTTGAATTTATAAAAGATCAGCGCGAGCTGTTTTCCTCGATAGTCGAGCAGTATATGCCGAGCGAGGAATCAAAGCTCGACGCGGCAGAGGTGCGTATTTTCGGCAACTATGCCGTTTTGTGCGTCCTTTCCCCGAGCGATCTGAAGGTCGCCTTTGAGACCGTAGCATCTGCACTTAATTTCTCTCAAAGCCCGTAATAAAGCCGTTGACATCAGCCGTGCAGATATCTCCGCCGATCACTCGGTTTTTATAGATTATGAGATTGGCATAGACCTTGCCCTCATACCCCTCATAATTTTTAATTTCGTATGTATAACGGCTGACGCGCTTGCCGCGGTACTTTGCAAGATCAAGGCCCTGGCGTTTTTGTATCTCGTTGTATTCATTCATGATCTTGTCAAAATCCTCGGGGATAGTGATATCTATTGCCTCGAGCTCCTCATCGCCGACCTCCCAGCCGAATTGCGCCAAAAATTCGCGGCGTGCGGCATTGTCCTTTACCTTTGAGTAATTGATATTTGAGCCTGCCATAACATCGGCAGCGCCGCCGTCATATACGGGCACAAAAACTATCAGCGTGATAAGCGCCGCCATAGCAACGCAAACAACTCCGAAAAATTTAATGGTGCTCGCTTTAAGTGAATAAATAAACATATAAGCCTCCCAAAATAATCGCTTGTTCATAGCAATTATATTAGCACGGGAGGCTTATTATTCATATAGTTTTTATTTTTCGTATACTTCCCTTTTTTCGGCTACCCGAGGCGGCGTGCGCGATACCTATTATCATATATATCGAAAGCACGGAAGAACCGCCGGCCGAAAGGAAAGGCAGAGTTATTCCGACAACAGGCAAAAGGCAAAGGCACATTCCGATGTTTTCAACCGTTTGAACTATCACCATTCCGCCGATTCCGGCAAGCAAGAGCGCCGAAAAAGGATCTCGGTTTTGCGCGGCAAGCAAGAAAAGGCGAATAACCAACACCGTAAGAATTCCGACAAGCAAAAGCGAGCCGACAAACCCGAACATCTCGGCATAAGATGCAAAGAAGAAATCAGTCACACAGCCGTACATGTTCTCAAAGCTGCCGGCGCCCTCAATGCCTCGACCCAAAAAGCCGCCTCCGGCGATCGCCGAACGGCTCTGTATCTGCTGCAAGCCCTTGTCAAGCGGATCCATATCGGGATTGAAGCCGACAAGTATGCGCTTTTTTTGATAGTCCGCAAGATAATCCCAAAGAAACGGAAAAGCGACTACCGCCGCGCCGATCCCCGCAAGAAAATACCAAATGGAAAATCCCGCGCAAAAAAGCATAACTATCATAATGCCGAGATAGACCAAAACCATTCCGAGGTCGCCCGTCAGGAGCAAAAGACCGAGTATGCCGCCTGCGTGGAGCACGAGCAGCAAAACGTTTTTGGGGCGGTTTATCTCATCTTTAACGACGCTCAAATGCTTTGCGAATGTCAAAATAAAGCTCGCTCGCACGAATTCCGAGGGCTGAATGCTTATATTTACAAGCGGAATCTTTATCCAGTTGACATTTTCGCCGGCGTTTTCACCGACAAAAAGCAAAAGAACGAGAAAAACCGCTGAAATCGCATATGCAAAAACGAAGAACCAGGACGGTACGTTTGCAAAATCGACATTTGCGAGCATGATCATAATAATGAGACCCGCCAAAGTCATGGCGACCTGCATAATGATCGTGCGCGTGCCGCCGAACTCACTTTCACGCGCACCGATCAGCACCGCAATACTGATAAGTGAAAGCAGAGAGGTACATATAAAAATTATCGGATCTATGCGCGATATTTTATCCTTAATAAAAGATAACATTCCCTCTCCTTTCATTCAAATATCGGGGCGAAAATTTCGCCCCGAAAAATTAATACTGTCTACCCCAGATAACCATGTGCTTTGCAGGCTTTCCGCAGCAAGCGCAGGTATCTGAAATATGCTCCTCCTCAAACGGAATGCAGCGAGATTTGACACCGCCCGTCGCTTCCTTGAGCTTTTCCTCGCAAGCGGAGTCTCCGCACCACATAGCCTTGATAAATCCGGGCTTGTTTTCGGCAACGTCAAGAAATTCCTCATAGCTTGCCGCAGTGTTGGTCTTCTGTGCAAGATTTTTGTTTGCACGCTCAACAAGCTCGTCATGAACGAATGCGAGCATCTTTTCAACCTCTGCTTCAAGTGCATCAAGCGCAACGAAGTTCTTTTCACGCGAAACGCGGGAAACAAGCACACAAGAATTGTTTTCGATATCGCGAGGTCCGACCTCAAGACGAACGGGAACGCCCTTCATCTCATATTGGCTGTATTTCCAACCCGCGCTCTGATCGCTGTCATCGAGCTTTACGCGTATTCCCTTTGCACGCAAGCGATCTGCAAGCTCGTTTGCCTTTTCGAGAACGCCCTCCTTGTGTTGCGCAACGGGGATAATGACGACCTGGATAGGTGCTATCGCAGGCGGCAAAATAAGTCCGCTGTCGTCACCGTGTGTCATAATGATAGCGCCGATCATACGCGTGGAAACGCCCCACGAGGTCTGGTGAGGATAATAGATCTTATTGTCGCGACCCGTAAAGGTGATGTCAAACGCCTTTGCAAAGCCGTCACCGAAATAGTGTGAAGTGCCGCCTTGAAGCGCAACTCCGTTTTGCATCATAGGCTCGATCGTGTATGTTTCAACAGCACCTGCAAATTTTTCTTTATCTGTCTTTTTACCGACAACGGCGGGGATCGCCAAGCAGTTGAGATAAAATTCCTTATAGACCTCAAGCATTTGAAGCGTCTCTTTTCTCGCCTCTTCCTCGGTCTCATGCATGGTGTGACCCTCCTGCCAAAGGAACTCGGAGGTTCGAAGGAACGGGCGCGTGGTCTTCTCCCAGCGAACGACATTGACCCACTGATTATAAAGCTTCGGCAGATCACGGTATGACTGGATCACGTTCTTGAAATGCTCACAGAAAACGGTCTCCGATGTCGGGCGAACGATAAGTCTCTCGGTGAGCTTGTTCTGACCGCCGATCGTGACAATGGCGCACTCGGGCGCAAAGCCCGCAACATGGTCCTTCTCCTTTTGGAGAAGGCTCTCCGGAATGAACATCGGCATATATACGTTTTCGTGTCCTGTCTTTTTAAATCTCGCGTCAAGCTCGCGCTGTATATTCTCCCAGATCGCATATCCGTAAGGACGAATGATCATGCAGCCCTTTACGCCGGAATAATCGGCAAGCTCCGCTTTTTTTACAACATCGGTATACCACTGAGCAAAATCAACGTCCATCGGTGTTATCTGCTCAACCATTTTTTTATCAGCCATTTCGTGTTTCCTTTCAAAGCTGTTAGATACTAAGATTATTATATTATTATAATAAAATTTCACTTGCTTGTCAAGCATATTTAAAAAAAGACCGACATCAGTCGGTCTTTTTTTAAAGTGTTGCCGCCATAACGGCCTTTATTGTGTGCATACGGTTTTCCGCCTCGGCAAAAACGATCGAAGCCTCGCTTTCGAACACCTCGTCGGTGACCTCCATGCAGTCGATACCGAACTTTTCGTATATCTCGCTGCCGATCTTTGTTTTAACATCGTGGAAAGCCGGGAGGCAGTGCATAAAGCGGCACTGCTCAGACGCATTTTTCATAAGCGCGGTCGTCACGCGATAAGGCGTCAGATCGATAATTCTCTCATTCCAAACGCTGTCGGGCTCGCCCATAGATACCCAAACGTCGGTGTAAATAACGTGCGCGCCCTTGGTCGCGACCATAGGATCTTCGATGAATGAAAGCGTTGCTCCGGTTTCGGCGGCTATCTCCTCGCATTTTGCGATGAGCTCGGGATCGGGGAAATATTTTTTCGGAGCGCAAGCAACGAAATCCATTCCCATCTTCGCGCAGCCTACCATCAGCGAATTGCCCATATTGTAACGGGCATCACCCATATAAACGAGCTTTTTACCCTCAAGAGTTCCGAAGGCTTCCTTTATAGTGAGAAAATCCGCAAGGATCTGCGTGGGGTGAAACTCGTTTGTCAGACCGTTCCAAACAGGTACGCCTGCATATTTTGCAAGCTCCTCAACAAGTTCCTGACCGTAGCCGCGGTACTCGATACCGTCAAACATCGAGCCGAGCACACGCGCTGTGTCGGCGATGCTTTCCTTTTTACCTATCTGCGATCCTTGACTGTCAAGATAAACGGGGTGCATACCGAGATCCGCCGCAGCGACCTCAAACGCGCAACGCGTTCTCGTGCTGGTCTTCTCAAATATCAAAGCGATATTCTTGCCCTCGCACAGTCTATGCGGCTTCCCTGCCTTTTTCTTTGCTTTAAGCTCGGCGGCAAGGTCGATAAGTCCCGAAATTTCCTCGGGCGTAAAATCAAGCAGCTTTAAAAAGCTTTTTCCTTTTAAATTTATCATTTTTATCTCCATTATTTGCAAGCGGATTTTATTATCTTAACCGCTTCCGTAAGTATTTCCTTTGGTATATTGAGTGCCGGCAAAAGTCTGACCTTGTCCTTTGCGGTCAGGCACAGCACGCCATTTTCCATGCATTTTTTGAGCACTTCCGCGGCGGGCTTCACGGTCTTGATTCCGATCATAAGTCCCATACCGCTGACAGATTCAACACCCTCGGCTCCCTCTAATGCGGAGAACACAGTCGCGCTCTTTTCGCGAACCTCGGCGAGCAGCTTATCGTCAATGCGCCCGATGATGCTGAGAGCACCCGCACATGAAACGGGATTTCCGCCGAACGTTGAGCCGTGGTCGCCATAGCCGAGCACGTCTTCAACCTTTTCCGACAAAAGTGCCGCACCGAGCGGAAGACCGCCGCCGATACCCTTTGCGGTGGATACGATATCGGGAGAAATTCCGTAATTCATATAAGCATAGAGCTCGCCTGTGCGCCCGTTTCCGGTTTGCACTTCGTCAACGATGAGAATTATATCCTCTTTTTTGGCAAAATCGGCTATTTTTTGAACGAAATCACGCTCAAGCACGAGAACTCCGCCCTCACCCTGAATACATTCTATCATTATCGCTGCGGTTTTATTCGCTTTTGCAAGCGCAATAAGCCCTTCTGCGTCATTTGCCTTTGCATGAACGAAGCCCGGCGTCAAAGGCTGAAACAACTCGTGATAGTGCTCCTGACCCGTTGCCGCAAGAGTTGTGAGCGTTCTTCCGTGGAAGCTGTTTTCAAGTGTGATAACGGTTGAATACTCCGCACCCTTATGCTCCGCTGCATACTTTCTTGCAACCTTGATCGCACATTCGTTTGCCTCGGCGCCCGAATTTGAGAAAAACACCTTTTTCATGCCGGTGCGCTCGCAAAGAAGCTTTGCAAGACGCGCGCAAGGCTCGGTATAATAAAGATTCGACATATGCTGAACTCGACCGAGCTGATCAATAACAGCATTTTTCCATTCCTCGTCGGCAATGCCGAAGCTTGTTACGCCGATTCCCGAACCCATATCGATATAACGCTTTCCGTTCTCGTCATAGACCTCCGAGCCGTGACCCGAAACGATCTGAACATCAAAACGGTTGTACGTGTTAGCCACATATTGCTTATCTATAAGCTTGATCTCAGACATTTTTATCTCCTTGTGACCATTGTGCCCGCGCCCTCGTCGGTGAGGATCTCCATCAATATGGAGTGCGGAACGCGTCCGTCCATGATAACAACATTTTTAACACCGCGGTGGATCGCCTCAATGCAGCAATCGACCTTCGGGATCATTCCACCCGAAATAACGCCATCTTCCTTGAGCTTTGAGGCTTCCTTTATCGTGATCTCGCCGATAAGAGTTTTCGGGTCGTCCTTATCGCGAAGAATGCCTGCAATATCGGTCATCATAATAAGTCTTTCGGCACCCATAGCACCCGCAATGAATGCCGCGGCAGTATCTCCGTTTATATTATAGGTATTTCCGTTGCCGTCACAGCCGACAGTCGAAATAACGGGAATATATCCCTTTTCGAGCAGATCGAAGACCGCATCGATATTGACCTTTTTGATCTCACCGACATAACCGAGCCTGTCGTCCTTCATTTCAGCCTCAATAAGCCTTCCGTCAATGCCGGAGATGCCCATAGCCTTTCCGCCCTTCATTTCGAGAAGATTGACAAGTGTCTTATTGACCTTACCCGCAAGCACCATTTGAACGATGTCAACGGTCTCCTTATCCGTGACGCGAAGTCCGTCAACGAATTCGGGCTTTTTGCCGAGCTTACCCATAATATCGGATATCTCAGGGCCGCCGCCGTGCACGAGCACGACCTTGACTCCGACAAGCCACAAAAGCACGATATCTTCCATGACCTGCTCCTTGAGGTGCTCGTTGATCATTGCGTTGCCGCCGTATTTTACAACAACGACCTTGCCGTTATATCGTCTTATATAAGGGAGTGCCTGTGTCAGTATCTCCGCGCGATCTGCATTAGTAAAAAGTTCTTCCATTATGTTCTGTAATCTCCGTTTATTTTAACGTAATCATATGTAAGATCGCAGCCCCAAGCGGTTGCGCTTGCCTCGCCAGCATCAAGCGTAACGAGTATCTCGATCTCTTTTTCGAGCAGTATCTCTTTTGCTTTTTCTTCCGAAAAATCAACGCCTGCGCCGTTTCGGCAGACCTCGATCTCACCTGCGGCGCTCTTAAACGAAACGCCGATACGGCTTACATCGACGTCGGCTCCGCTGTAACCTATGGCACAAAGCACGCGACCCCAGTTAGCATCAGCTCCGAACATCGCCGCTTTTGTAAGGCTTGAGCATATAACGCTCTTTGCGACGGTCTTTGCGGTCTTTGTATCCGCAGCACCGCTGACATGACATTCGAGAAGCTTCGTTGCGCCCTCGCCGTCCGCGGCGATCATACGGCAAAGATAAACCGTGACCGTATTAAGCGCTTTCATAAATGCGGAAAAATCCTCACCCTCGGCGACGATCTCGGCGTTACCCGCCATTCCGTTTGCAAGCACCGTGACCATATCGTTGGTCGAGGTGTCTCCGTCAACGCTTACCATATTAAACGTATCTGCTATATCCGAGGAAAGCGCTTTTGCGAGCATTTCAGCACTTATGGCAGCATCTGTCGTAATAAAAACGAGCATCGTTGCCATGTTGGGGTGTATCATTCCGCTGCCCTTGGCAATGCCGCCTATCTTGCATACCTTTCCGCCGACTGTAAATTCAACGGCGATCTCCTTTTTAACGGTATCGGTTGTCATAATGCCCTCGGCGGCATCTGCGCTACCGTCACTCGAAAGCGCGGCACGGAGCATCGGAATTCCGGCTGCTATCGGCTCTATATTAAGAGGCTGTCCGATAACACCCGTTGATGCGACCACAACGTCATCGGCTTTAATGCCAAGCTCCAAAGCAAGCAGCTCGCTCATTTTTTCTGCGATCTCAATACCGTTGGCATTGCAGGTGTTGGCATTTCCGCTGTTGCAGATAATAGCCTGCGCGTATCCGTTCTTTATATGCTCACGGGTAACCGTGAGAGGTGCGCCTTTTACAAGATTGGTGGTGTAGACTGCCGCAGCAGTCGCAACCTTTTCGCTGTATATGAGTGAAATATCCCTCTTTGTGCGGTTTTTTCGGATTCCGCAATGAACTCCGCTTGCCGTAAATCCCTTCGCGGCGCAAACACCGCCGTTAATTATTTTCATATCTTTCTCCTTAAACGATTAGTCCCGTCGTTTCGTCGATACCGAGCAGAATATTCATATTTTGAATAGCTGCACCCGATGCACCCTTGCCAAGATTGTCAAATGTTGAAACGAGTAATATTCTGTCCTCATTTCCGTAAACCGAAACTGCCATGTCATCGCGACCTGCATATGCATTGGCTGCGATAAGACCCGCCTCGCTGTTTTCGAAATGAACTATTTTAGAATTGTATTTTTCGGCGTATATCGCCTTAATATCCTCAATATTTCCTTTTACGTCTTTTGCGAAAAGCGGAACCGTCACTTGCATGCCGCAAAAATAATCCGCAACTATCGGACAGAAGGCAGGAGAGATCGAAAGCCCTGCGATCTTCTGCATTTCGGGCAGGTGCTTGTGCGTTTGCGCAAGCCCGTACTGACGGGGTGCTGAAAGCTCAATGCTTCTGTTTTTGTCCTCGTATTCGGCGATCATTTTTTTGCCACCGCCCGAATATCCCGTGAGCGAGAAGCAAGTCAGAGCCGCATCGGGCTTTATTATCCCCTCTCTTACGAGCGGCTCGGTAAGAGCGAGAAATCCGCTGGCGTGACAACCGGGATTGGCTATTCTTTTGCTCGCGGCGATCCTCTCGCGTCTGCAAGAAAGCTCGGCAAAACCGTACTCCCAATCATCGCTTGTTCTGTGCGCCGTCGATGTATCTATAACGGCTGTATTTTTATTTCTTATAAAGCTGACAGCCTCCCGCGCCGCCGCATCGGGCAGGCAAAGGAAAACAATATCGGCAGAATTTATCGCGTCAGCCCGCGCGGCAGGATCTTTTCGAAGCTCCTCCGGCAAGCGAATAAGGCTTATATCGGGGCGCTTTGCAAGCAGATCAAATATCTTAAGACCCGTCGTTCCGGCGCTTCCGTCAATAAACACATTAGTCATTTTCGTTTCTCCTTGAATTTATGCATGAATATTGAATAAATATTCAGTGTTTATTCAACAATACATAGAATTATACACGATAAACTTTTATTTGTCAATAGCATTTTTAAAATAATATTTATTTTTCGTAAAAGCACAAAACGGCCCGTGAATATACCGAGCCGTTTTATGAATAATTATGAATTTTATACACTCAAAAGGGCTGCACCGATGATGCCTGCGTCGTTTTTAAGCTTTGCTATGCGAATATCGGTGAGAGGGGGGAGATTTCCGCCGTATTGCTCTTTTCTTATCGTGGGAAGTACCGCCTCAACGAGCGATTGACCTTCATTGGAAACGCCTCCGCCGATTGAGATCACCTCGGGCTGGAAGATATTGACCATGTTTGTAAGTCCGCAAGCAAGATAGCTGATGTAGGTGTCAACGACCTCGCGCCCCGCGGCATCGCCCATTCTCATAGCCTCAAATGCCGTAACGCCCGAAACCTTGCCCTTCTTTTCGACAAGCTCGGTCATGACCGTAGCACGGCCCTCGCGCGCGCACTCCTCAAGCTTTTCTTTTGTCATATTTATAAGACCCGTTGCAGAGCTGTATGACTCCCAGCAACCACGTCTTCCGCAAGAGCAGTGCTTACCGTCGTGTTCAATAACGATGTGTCCGAGCTCGCCCGCAATTCCGTTGAAGCCCGAATATATCTTTCCGTCAATGATAACTCCGCCGCCAACGCCGGTTCCCAGAGTGATCATAACAGAATGAGTTGCTCCCTTTGCAGCGCCTGCAACCGCCTCTCCCCAAGCCGCCGCATTTGCGTCATTCTCAACGCGCACATCGACAACACCGGTCTTCTCCGAAACCATCTTAGTGATCGGCAGATATGAGAAAGGAAGATTGTTCGCATATTTGACAACGCCGTTTGCACTGTCGATAGCACCGGGCGATGCGATACCGATCGCGGCGATCTCCGAAATATCGATACCGTTTTCTACGCAGATCTTTTTGCAAAGTGACGCAATATCGTCAACGATCGCCTCGGCTCCGCGCTCCGTGATCGTGGGCGTGCTGAGCTTTGCAACGATCTTATATTCTTCGTTTACAAGTCCGGCGGCGATATTCGTTCCGCCAAGGTCAATACCAATTCTGTACATAAGTTACTCCTTTGAATTTTGTCATTGTAATTATACAGTAATAAAAAAATTATGTCAATAGCTTTTGTCCGAATATTATATTTCCCCTTTTCTTTTCGCAACGCGAAGCACGATCGGTCGGTTATACCTTTGCACAATGATAAACTGAAGATCGAAAAGCATAGCGGCAACGGCAGTAATGATGAAGATCCAAAGCTCGCCCCAAATCAGCCCAAACAGAATGCTGCTGAGAGCGTGCAGCTCGTTTATCCAATGATCAAGCTCAGATTTTGCCATTGTGTTGGCGATCTCGAGATATGTATGCTTTGCCGTAGAAAAGGAATCCGGATCAAATGTCAAAACCTTTTCCTTCCATTTGCGCACGCGCAAAAGCTTATAAAGCTTTTTTTCGAATTTGCGCTCGCTAAACCAACGTGCCTTGTAGCTCACGCCAAATCTCTTTGAAATATTCCCGAGAATTATGCGGCCGCCGAAATGGTACGTTATCGTAAAAAATGTCACACCCGTCCATAAAACTGCGCCGTATCGCGCGAATCCGCCGTAATACAGGACAAAGCAGGCAGCCGAAATGATGACCGATATGGTAATAACGCAATACATAAATATTGCAGGTCCGCTTAATTTATTTTTGTTCATATCTTCCTCTTTAGATGTTCCGTCATTTTGCCCTTTGCAAAAAAGCTGGACGGTTTTTATTTCAAGCGCAAATCTTGTAGAGACCGGCGTCCTCGACGGTCCGCGATTGTGGAGTATGCTCTTTTGCTCAATTCATGCCAACGGCAATTCATTGTCGAGCCGACGTGTGAGACACACGACGGACTCAACGTGTCCCGTTCTCGGGAACATATCAACGGGTGTGACCGTTCCGATCGAATACCCAAGCTCCGAGAAGAGTTTGCAGTCACGCGCAAGCGTGACGGGATCGCATGAAACATATACTATTTTCTTAATCTTTCGTTCAGCGAGATATCCGATAAGCTCCGGCGTGCTTCCCTTTCGCGGCGGATCGAGCACCACCACATCGGCATCTATTTTGCCCGTTATTTTTTCTGCCGATGCAATTATACCCTCGGAATCCGAGGCATCGCCGCAATAAAATTCCGCGTTTTCAATGCCGTTTCTCAAAGCATTCTTTTTTGCGCACTCAACAGCACCCGCAACGATCTCAATACCGATCAACCGATCAGCGTCCTTTGCCATTGTAAGTCCTATACTGCCCGTTCCGCAATAAAGATCAAGCAAGGTTCCGCCCGTCATTGCTGCGCGACGACGCGCTTCGGCATAAAGCAGCTCAGCGCCCTTATGGTTGACCTGCCAAAAGGAATCCGCGGTAACGGTAAAGCGCACACCGCACAACTCATCCTCTATGTGATCGCGCCCGTAAATACACGAAAATTCGTCGCCAAGTATCTCATTGGTTACCTTCCTGTTGAAATTCAGCATAAAGGAAACTATATTCGGATATATTTTGACAAGCTCTCTTGCAAAATCTTGATTTATTGAGCGATGGTCTTCGTTTAATACAAGACAGACCATGATCTCATCCGTCGCTTCTCCGTAGCGAATGTAAATATGGCGCAAAACGCCCGTTGCGCGCTCCTCGTCGTATGCGCAAACACCGCGATCCGCCGCCATTTCACAAACGGTTTTTGCTATCTCCGAAAACATTTTCGGCTGCAAGCGACACGCTGTCACAGGTATAAGATCGTGAGTTTTAACGGCAAAAAAGCCCGGAGTGGGCTTACACCTTACATTTCTGATCGGAAACTGCGCTTTGTTTCGATATCCGCAGATCTCGCCGGTCGACAAAACGTGCTCGACCTTGACATTCGGCAGTCCGGCTTTTTTGAACGCATTTTCAACGTAGCCTCGCTTGAGTTCAAGCTCGTGTTCATAGGTAATATGGCGGTATATACAGCCGCCGCAAGCCTCGGGCGCATCGCAAAACTGCTCTTTTGTCCGATTTTCGGAAGGCTCAACGATACTTTCGAGCCGTCCGACATAAAATTTTGAATTGACCTTTATTATTTTCGCATCAACTGTATCTCCCGTGACCGCACCGCGCACGAACACAACGCGCCCGTCATCGGCGCGGCCGACGCCGCTTCCGAGATTGTTGAGATCGAAGATCGAAAGTCTTATTATATCGCCTTTTTTCATCTTAATTTTTCAAGCTGTCGGCAAACGCCGTTGCAAGCGCGTCACAGCGCTCATTGTAATGATGTCCTTCATGTCCCTTGACCCAAACAAAGCTGACCTTATGCTTTTCCAAAAGATTGAGCAGCGTTTCCCACAGATCGGGATTAAGGGCAGGCTTTTTGTCTGCTTTTTTCCAGCCGTGGCTGCGCCACCCCTCAGCCCAGCCCTGCTCTATTGCGTCGATCATGTATTTGGAATCGGAGGTCAACGTTACCTCACACGCCTCTTTCAGCCTTGAGAGTGCCTCGATCGCGGCAGTCAGTTCCATACGGTTATTCGTTGTTTCGCGTTCACCGCCCGAAAGCTCCTTTTCGGTATTTCCGTAAACGAGTATCGCGCCCCAACCGCCGACCCCGGGATTCCCGCGGCACGCACCGTCGGTATATATATCAACATGCTTCATAAAAAAAACCTCAATTACCTTATTTAGCTATATTATAACACATCTTGCGGGATTTCGGAATTATTTTTTGCAAAATTATTGATTTTCTATCGATTTTATTATATAATCTACGTATATATATGATTATGAAAGGTTGGACAACGTGAAATTCAGATTACATTCATCAAAAAAAGGCAGTCCGAAGAAAAAGGTGTCCTATTACATCAAGAAGAAGGACAAAAGGCATCATAAAAAGCACTACGACATTAAGTATAAGTATATTGGCGATACCCGTATAAAGATCAAGGAGTGGCATGACAACGACGGTATTCCGTTGGTTTCACCCGATGCCACCGCAAAGATCGACGATTCCCTTTCACCAAAGGAAAGAAAGAGAGCCGAAAAGCTTTTGAAAAAAGCAAAAAAAGCACAGAAAAAAGCAGAGGCCAAGGAGAAAAAAGCAATACACGAGCAAAAAAAGCATCGCTTCCCCCGTCACCTCGGCGACCGACCCGACGGTCGGCGCATACGCAATATCGACGGAATGCATAGATTTATGCCGTTTATAATGAAGGATCGCTGCGATGCTCAAAATACATATTCGGATAGCTTTGATATCACGGAGATCGAAAAATTCTGCCGTTCAAAGGTCAAATCCGGTATGACTAATTTCAGCATGCTCCACGTCCTTTTGGCAGCATATGTACGAACGGTTTCTCAGCGTCCTGCCCTCAACCGTTTTGTAAGCGGTCAGGAGATCTTTTCAAGATATGAGATCGTAGTCGTCATGACGGTTAAGAAGCACATGTCTATCGATTCAGAGGACACCTGTATTAAAGTTGTATTCGAACCAACGGATACGGTGGACGATGTCTACCGCAAATTCAACGAAGTCGTTGAAAAAAGCATCGGTCCTAACTCTGATACTGATTTTGACAATTTTGCAAATGCATTTAAGAAGATACCGCGTTGGCTTTTCCGCTTTGCCGTTTGGCTCTTATACAAGCTCGACTATCGCGGCTGGCTTCCGAAAGCCCTGCTTGACATAAGCCCCTTCCACGGCTCAATGATAATAACGAGCATGGGCTCGCTCGGTATC
>SVSW01000015.1 GCA_015064095.1 Oscillospiraceae bacterium
ACCTGTACGTTTTCGGGCGTGTTTTCGCCCGGAATATCGCGCATGACCTCGCTGTAACCCGTTATCATCGTCAGCGGAGTGCGCAGATCGTGCGATAGATTGGATATAAGCTCTCGACGCAGATTTTCCGTTTTTGCAAGCTCTCCTGCGGCAAAATTAAGCGTGTCCGCAAGCTCGCGTGTTTCAAGATATCCGTCTCGCGGGAAGCTGACATCAAAATCTCCGCGACCGAGCTTTTTAGCTTCTTCATTCATCTTAACTATCGGCTGCGAGACCCATTTGGACATGGCTGCCGCAAGAATGACAGCTCCGCCGAGCAAAACAAGACATATCCAGCTAAACTGCTTCATAAGCGTTGTCACAGTTGCCCCCAGCGGCGTATATATAATATCCAGCATCAAAACATAATCGTATTCTTCGTTTTCGATTATGCGAACGCATATCATTTCCTTGCGAGCTTCATCGTCGGTTTGGCTTTCGCTCGACTGTGTATAGTTTTCCCTGATTATTCTCGGCTCGTAATATGTTCCCGTTCCAAGTGCCTTTTCATAAAGCCTTGAAAGCTCTGTGTTGTTTGCCGCCCGTATATAAAAGCTGCCGAATATCTGACTGCTGACTATTTGCTCGCTTATTCCGCTTTCGATCTTGAACACCCGCACATACATTTGATATTCAGTCGCATATTTAACGGAAAGCTCGTTTAGCTTTTCCTCGTTTTCGATGTTCGCCGAGATCTCATCCGCCGCAGAATTCAGCTCCGAAAGCTTTGTGCTTTCATAGAAGCGGCCGAGCAGAAGCACCTGAAACACCCAGACGAGCAGTAGCATAAAAAGCGTGAACGCTGCGATATAGGCAAGCATTCTCAGCTTTATGCTCACAGCACTTTGATCCTTTTTTTTCATATCAGTTGCCTTCAAATCTGTATCCGACACCGCGCAGCGTTACGATATACGAAGCAAATCTGCCGAGCGATTTGCGAAGAAGCTTTATATGTGTGTCAAGTGTTCTTACGTCACCGTAAAAATCGTATCCCCAAACCTCGCAAAGCAGCTTTTCGCGCGACAGCGCTATGTTTCTGTTTTCAAGCATATAGAAAAAGAGATCGTACTCCTTTGGTGACATATCTATTCTTTGACCGTCGATCTTGACTGTTCTCGCCGTTATATCCGCGCAAAGTGCGCCGCCGTCAAGCTCTATTACGCGGTTTTTATGGTCCACGCGCACAGGCGTCTTCACGCGCTTCATAACGGCATCAATGCGCATCATGAGCTCTTTCGGGGAAAACGGCTTTATAACATAGTCGTCGACCCCCAAGGAAAAAGCGTTTATTTTATCGTATTCCTCACCGCGCGCCGAAAGCATAATTATCGGAGTTTGTGAAAATTTCCGTATCTCTCGGCAAGCAGAAAAGCCGTCAAGCTCCGGCATCATGATATCGAGTATGACTATATCGAACTCTCCGCCGCGGCAAAGTCTTACAGCCTCCATGCCGTCTGCCGCTTCTATAACGCTGTGTCCTTCAAATTCAGCGTATTTTCTTAATATGGATCTTATTCTGGCTTCATCGTCAACTATAAGTATTTTATACATAGCCCTCTCCTTTATGATGTCAATTTATTTTAACATATCGACGCAAAAAAATCAAGAATTTTATATATTGAGAAAATTATCTGCTTTTTATGTATATGTTCATTTTAATCGTATATTGTGACGGTTTTATGACGGGGCATCAAGCGCCACATGAAATTTATTGCAAGTATTTTTTTCGGTGGCGTTGTTTTTGATGCTTAAATATGGTATACTATATTTAATAGATCAGGAGGTATATCATGATACAAAGAATTGCCGAGATTTTGCGCGCCGAAGGGATCGAGCTTTTTTCACCGATCTCACTCTCTTTTTGCAATATAAAAAAAGATTACCTTCTGCGTACCGAGGGGATAAAGAACGGTACGGCTATAATGCTTGCAGCTCCCTATCTTTCGCGGGAGGCAATCGGTGCCGGCATTTCGGCATATGCCGTGCCCCGTGATTACCATCTTTATTTTCGCGAGCTGTTTGCCCGCATTCTCCCCGTTTTGCGTGAGGAATTTCCCGAAAATCGGTTTTGCGGATTTACCGACCATTCACCGATAGACGAGCGCGATGCCGCCGCCAAGTCGGGGCTCGGAATTATCGGCAAAAACGGATTGCTTATAACCGAAAAATATTCATCTTTCGTATTTATCGGAGAGATAATAACCGATGCGGATCTTCCGTGCTCTTTATCAGAGTCGAAATATTGCGAGGATTGCGGTGCTTGCACTGCGGCTTGCCCTATGAGAGAAGGCTTTGAATGTCTTTCGGCCGTAACTCAGAAAAAAGGCGAGCTTTCTTCCGCCGAAGCAGATTACATACGCAAATACGGCTCGCTGTGGGGCTGTGATATATGCCAAAATGCTTGTCCTCACACAAAGCGCGCGATTGACAGCGGCGAAATTTTCACAAAAATTCCGTTCTTCTTGGAAAAGCTTACTCCAAGGCCGACTGCCGACGATATCCTTTCAATGAATGACGTTGAATTTTCCGAGCGCGCCTATTCGTGGCGCGGTCGCGAGTGTATTTTGCGGAATATTGGTCTTTCGGAGAAATAATATCAAAAAACGTAACGGTAACTCAAACAAAAAATTTGCTTTGGCGGCGAATTACGCCGAGGCATTCAAAAAAGATTCATTTACGGAATCTATCTTATTCCTCGCACGCTCAACCTCGGCGTACGACCGATTGTCCGAAATTTCAGCGTGGTTTTCTCGGCTTCGTATTCTGCGCTTGATAATACGGGTTTTCTCATTTTTCGTGGCGTTTCTTGAGGCGGGAATATTTTTTATAATCGCATCGTCGATCCTGCTTTTCGTCATGCCCGTTTTGGTGCTCCTCTATTTCGGAGTTTACAGCGCCGCCTTGATCTTTCGCAGATATGAAAACAAAAAGCTCGAAAATAAGCTTTCGGGGCGCAGAGTTTTTGTGTTCTTTGCTGACCGAGAGCGAGAAAGCAAAGAAAATTCGTTTTTTTCGGGTCTCTGTAAAGATTTCGCAAAAGCCGAAAACGCCGCTGTTATAGTGGTTTCACCCTTCTTCTTTTCGTCAACCGCCTTCGGTGAAAAAAAGCCGTATCTCAACATACGCTCGCCTGAGGATAACCTTTATATCTGCCGTCGGACAAGCTTTTTCTCGCTTCGCCGAACGGTGCTTTCAAAGCTTGACACAGTATATTTCTTTTGATATGGAGATTTAAATGATCACTTTTGTGTACGGAGCGCCGGGACACGGAAAAACGCATTACGTGTTCTCCGCCCTCGCCGAAAACTACGAAAACTCAATACTCCTCGTGCCCGAGCAGCATACGGTTACGGCTGAACGCCGCGCCCTCGAGGTGTTGCCATCTGTGGCGCAGCTCAATTTTGAGGTGCTGAATTTTTCGCGCCTGTCAAACCGAGTTTTCCGTATGTTCGGCGGACTGTCGTATCATTATATAAACGCAGGTGCGCGCTCGCTCTTTATGTGGCGCACGCTTCGGGAGCTTTCACCGCTTCTCGAGGAATATTCGGCAAACGGCAACGAGCTTTCCTTGACGCCCGTTATGTTGAATGCGCTTTCGGAGCTTAAAAACGCAGGAGTTTCACCGTCTGAGCTTGAATCAGCTGCTGATAAGCTTGGGGGCAGCTCTCCTCTGCGCGCAAAGCTTCGAGATCTTTCTCTCGTTTTTTCAGCCTACGAAAACCTCGTCAAGCAAAGCTATGACGACGCAACAGATGACCTTTATAAGCTCTGTGAGATCGTAGACCGAGAAAAAATATTCCTCGGCAAAAAGATCTACATAGATTCATTTTCAAGCTTCACAGCACCCGAGCTTGCGGTTATTCGACGCATATTCTCACAGGCGGACGATGTGACGGTCACGCTCGGATGCGAATCGCCGAATGTGAGAATGATCTCAAACGAGAGCATAAACGAAACGGCAAAAGCCTTGTCCGAGATCGCAAAAGCGGCAGGTAAAAAGGTAAATTCCGTGTTTTTGACCGAAAATCACCGTGCGGCAAACGCAGAGCTCTCCTCTGTCAATTCCTCGCTTTGGTCGCTTGGTGCGGTCAATGCGGAAGATATCTCGGAAGATGAGCGCGGTAACATTCGCATTATAAACACAAAAAATGCTTATTCTCAAGCGGACGCCGTTGTCTCTATCATTCTTTCAGAGCTGAAAAGGGGCTTGCGTTACCGCGAGATCGCCGTCATCGCGCGTGATATTTCGACTTATCGCGGCATTCTTGATCCGGCGCTTGCCGCGGCGGGAATTCCTTATTTTATGTCTACCCCATCGGAGCTTGCGGCAAAGCCCGTTGTGCGACTTCTCACCTCTGCACTTCGAATAAAGGCACTCGGTTTTCGCACGGAAGATGTCCTTGCCAATACCGCAACGGGGCTTTATCGGATCGATGACCGCGATGCCGATCTTTTCTCCGAATATGTAAACACCTGGAACATACAAAGAAAGCAATTTCTTGAGCCGTGGAGCATGAATCCCGACGGTTATACCGGATACTTAACCGAGCGCGGCAAAAAGATACTTGCCGCCGCAAATCGCGTGCGCGAAGCACTTGTCGGTGACCTGACCGAATTTTTCACAATGCTTGACGCTGCTGAGAATGTACGCGGAATGTGTCGCGCGGTCTATCACTATTTTGAAAGAATCGAGCTTCAAAAAACGCTCCGCGCGCGTGCCGCAGAGGAGCTTGATCTTGGTCATCGCCGCGAAGCTGCCGATCTTCTTGCCGTTTGGAATCTCGAAATGGGAATACTCGACGACATTGCTTCAGCTCTCGGGGACGAAAAGCTCTCCGCAGATGAGTTTTTGCGCGCGTTTACACTTGCGGTTTCGACAGCAGATACGGGAGCTATTCCCACAGGATATGACGAGGTCACTCTCGGCTCGGCTTCCCTTCTGCGTACGGAAGGTATCAAATGCGCGATCCTCATAGGCATGAACGAAGATGAATTTCCTTACTCAGTACGCGATACGGGGCTTTTCTCGGACACCGACAGAAAGGCGCTTTCGGCACTGGGGCTCACCGTGTCGTCCGACCTCGGCGAGCGCACGAGCGAAGAATTTTTATATGCACGGCGCGCTATGACCGCCCCGTCCGAGCGGCTCTATATGCTCTTTTGCACATCTGCCGCATCGGGCAAGCTTTTGCGCCCGTCGCTCCTTATCGGCAGAGTTCAAAAGCTGCTTCCTTACATCGAAATTGAAAGCTACGAAAAAGCCCCTCTTTCTCTCACCGTACTGTCGCCCTCTACGGCGGCGAGCCGTATAACGGGACTTATACCGTCTGCCGATTCCGTGGCTTTGCGCGAGATCTTGACCGAGCGCGGCATCTTACCGTCCTCAACCGAAATTTCCGAGCCGGACTGCACGCTTGACCCCGAAACCGCCGATCTCGTTTTCGGCGATAAGCTGTACCTTTCTCAGTCGCGTATTGATAAGTACGTGCTATGTGCGTTCAATTATGCTTGCGAATACATACTTGAGCTGCGCGATGATGAAAAAGCGCAGGTCGGCTTTAATATCATGGGTAGCTTTGTTCACTCGCTGCTTGAAGAAATTTTAACTCTCGCCTCGCGCCGAGAGGAGCTTGATTTTGAGCTTAATGAAGACAAAACCGCACCGATCGCAGACCGCATAATTGAAAATCTGCTTGATGAGATCTGCCCCGACGAGAAAAAGCGCTCCGCGCGCATTTCTCATCTTTTCCTGCGCCTGCGCAGACTTGCGATGCTCATGCTTTCAAATTTGCGCGATGAATTTGCTCACAGCGAATTTACGCCAGAATTTTTTGAGCTTCGTATCGGCGGCGATGCGGTTGACCCAATGACGTTCTCGCTTCCCGATGGTACGGAGGTTCGGATCTCGGGATTTATCGACCGCGTTGATATAATGAAAAAAGACGGCGAAATATACATTCGCGTGATAGATTACAAGACCGGCGCAAAGGAATTTTCCTTTGACGACATAAAAAACGGTCAAAATCTCCAGCTGCTCATATACCTTTTCGCACTTTGCCGACCCGACACGGAATTTGCGCGCCGCCTCGGCTGTGAGGACGGTCAAGCTCCTATCCCTGCGGCGGCACACTATCTTTCGTCGGCGGTTTCCGTAAAAAAGCTCGATACACCGCAACCGCCCGAGGAGATCCTTGCCGATGCCGAAAGCCGTCTGTCACGCAGCGGAATTTACAGAAACGATCCGATGATCCTTCACGCACTCAACTCCGAATCAAAGAAAAACATGCTCGGCGGTATTGTGGAAAAAGACGGCACATTCAGCGGAAAGGGTCTTGTTGCCCCGTCACAGTTTGATTCTTTGAAGAAAGATCTTGAAAATACGTTATCACGTATCGCAATCTCAATGCGCGAAGGTCGCGCCGACGCCGCACCCATATCACCCGATTTGGAACAGCCGTGCAAATACTGCAAAATGAGCCCGATCTGCCGCAGCGCCGGCAAAAAAGCAAAGAAAGGAGAGAAAAATGGCATTTAATCCAACTCCTGCGCAGAGCGCCGCAATAGAAACAAAAGACCGTTCTCTCCTCATATCCGCCGCCGCCGGCTCCGGCAAAACGGCGACACTTACACAAAGGATCATAAGCTCCCTGACGGATAAAAACGAGCCCGCCGATATCTCGCGTATGCTAGTTGTCACATTTACACGCGCGGCGGCGGCGGAGCTTCGTGAAAGGATCACGGCGGCGATATCCGCCGCACTTGTCGACACACCGTCCGACCCTCATCTTTGCCGCCAGGCTCTGCTTGTCGGCAGTGCCGATATCTGCACGATCGACTCTTTTTGTCTTGATGTCGTGCGTGCGAATTTTCAGCGTCTTAAAACCGACGACGGCACACCTCTGCCACCAGATTTTCGCTTGGCGGACGAATCCGAGCTTTCAACGCTCGCAATCTCCACCATGAACGCAACGATCGATGATTGGTACGACAAGCCGGCAGAAAAATTTGATTTTGCCGCCTTTGCCGAGAATTTTGCATCAGCACGCGATGACGGCACGCTCGTTGAAGCTCTTATAAGATTTTCCGAGCAGACCTCGCTTTATAAAAACGCGCACACTTTTTCAAAAAAATGTGCCGAGGATCTCTTCTCCGCTGCAAAAAGCGGTGAGTTTTTCGACTCCGCCGCAGGTCAGGTCATAAAAGAGCTTACCGAAAGCACTGCGGAATTTGCCGAGAAAATACTCACCGACGCGCTCACTTATCTTGCAAACATACCCACCGCCGAGGCAAAATACAGCCCTGCGATCGCACAGGATCTAAAAACTGTACAAGATATAAAGAAGGCTCTGAGGTGCGGTTATGCGGCAACCAAAGCCGTGCTTGACGATTATCTTCCGCTTCCTTTGAAATCTCTCGGCAAATACGCCGACGACGTAACGGCATATTATAAATCAAAGCGCGACGGCATCAAAAAATCTCTCGTTTCCCTGCGCTCGGCTTACTATTCCTTTGACGGTGAAATACTCCCAAAATATATGGCTATCACTGCCAAAAATGCGCGTCTTCTCGGCGAGTTCACCGAGGATTATCGAGCTCGCCTTGCACACGAGAAAGCTTCGCGCCGCATTTGCAGCTTTAACGATATAAAGCGGTTGGCTTTCGAGCTTCTCGTCACCCCCGAAGGATCACCGACAGATATCGCGCTCGCCTTGCGCGAAAAATACGAGGCGGTGTATATCGATGAATATCAGGACGTCGACCCATTACAAGATGCTATTTTTGCCGCCGTGGCGCGTCCTGACGGACGGTTCATGGTCGGCGACATCAAGCAAAGCATTTACGGATTCCGCGGTTCGGATCCGTCAATTTTCGGGCAATACCGCAACACCTTTGCTCCGCTTGGTGAAAAAGGATCGCTCGGAGCTTCAATATTTATGTCCGAAAACTTCCGCTGCGACAAGCCGATAATTGATTTTACCAATCTTGTAAGCCGCGCGACCTTTGCTCCGGCAAAAGGCGCGGTTGATTATAGCGACGATGACGATCTTATAAACGGAAAGTCCGGCGGTGATGCTCCGGTCAAGCTTTCGTTCATTCTTCCTCCGGATAAAAGCAGCGATGCCGAATTTGAAATCGAGCGCGGCGAGATCCGATACATAGTCAATGAAATCGTTTCCTTGCTTGAAAATACGAAAAAGAACGATGGCGAGCCTATACTCCCGGGCGATATTGCAGTTCTTTCGCGCTCGACATCGCTTTGCGCGGCTGTCGGCGAGGCGCTGGCGCAAGTTGGCGTTCCGACTGCCAATATAGCAACCAAGGATTATTTCGAAAATCCCGAGGTCCTGCTCCTGCTCTCTCTTGTCAGCGCAGTTGCCGATCCTCACCGCGACATTCGACTGGCGGCTGCCCTTCGCTCACCCGTTTTCGGCTTTTCAATGGACGAGCTTGTGCGTATCCGCCGATCTTCCGACAGCTCTTGCTCGCTTTACGACGCAATAGAGCTTTACGGAGAAGAACCGCTTGCCGCAAAATGCCGTGAATTTGAAAAAACTCTTTCGTATCTTCGCCGTGCATCACGCACTCTGCCCGTTGACAGATTTGTTCGCGAGCTTTTCGACCGTTTTTCTCTTTCCTCTATGACACTCGAAAACGATCCGCGCTCGTCCGAAAAAATACACGACAATATTTTGCGCTTCTATGAATATGCGCGCACATTCTCGCAAAACCGTTCAGGATCTGATCTTTTATCCTTTGTGAAATATATTGACGATATGATCGAAGCGGGAGTTCGCACGGAAAGTGAAAGCGAGCGCTCGCCCGACCGCGTGGCACTGCTCACCGTTCACAAATCAAAGGGGCTTGAATTCCCCGTTGTATTCCTCTGCGGTTGCGGCACGCGCTTTAACCGCGACAGCACGAAAGCTCCTATGCTTTATGACAGCTCATGCGGTATCGGACTTTCGATAACCGACGAAACGGGCTTTGCGCGTGTTGACACACCGATACGCGCGGCGATAGCCCGCGCCGTGACGGATCGCGAAACGGAAGAAGAAATGCGCATACTTTATGTTGCGCTTACTCGCGCCCGTGAGCGACTTTACATTACGGGAATGCTCTCAAAGGCGGCATATGAGCGTGCACAGTCGGAGCTTTATCCGAAAAAATATCTTTGCCGTTACTCGGTGCTCGCCGCCGGATCATTCCTTGATTGGCTCCTTCCCGTCGCTCTTATCGGCGATCCCAGCTTTGAGCTTTCGATCCTCGCCTCAGACGATATACCCGATGCTTTCCCGAAAGATCAAGGTGAAAATATAAAAGAGGTTTCAGATGAGGATATTGCCAAGGCAAAAAAGATATTTGAAGAAAATTTTGAACACAGGTACGCACACGGAGCATCGCTGACACTGCCTGCAAAGCTGTCTGTCTCAAAACTGTATCCCACGGTGCTTGATGATGACGGCGCGGCAACGCTTGATGAAAGCAATTTGCCTGAGCTTGTTTCAAAGCCGCTTTTCATGCTTGAGGACGGCGAAGAAAAAGAAAAAGCCACCGCCGCAGAACGCGGTACGGCAACTCATGTCTTTCTTCAATTTTGCGATTTTTCGCGTGCTGAGCGCTCGGTACGCGAGGAGCTTTCACGCTTGACCGCCGAGAGATTTATACCCGAAGGCACGGCGGCGCTCGTCAATGTGCGTCAGCTTGAAAAATTCTTTGAAAGCAAGCTTTATCTTTCGCTCAAGCATGCAAAAAAGATATATCGCGAGCAAAGGTTCAATCTTTTGCTCCCTGCCGAAACATTCACGGGTACGGAGAGCTTAAAATTGAACCTTGAAGGTGAAAATTTGCTCGTTCAGGGCGTTATCGACCTCGTTTTTGAGGACGAAAACGGCGATATCACGCTTTGCGATTATAAGACCGATTATCTGACAAAAGACGAGCTTTGCGACACCGCCGCGGCAAAAAAGAAGCTCGTTGCACGCCACGGTCAGCAGCTTGCGTACTATTCGGAGGCGGTTACCCGTCTTTTTGGACGCGCACCTGCAAGGGTATGTATCTACTCCTTGCCTCTCGGCGACACGGTCGAGATATAAAAAATACGGATCGCTTAGCGATCCGTATTTTTTTACATCAAATTTTCTTTAATATACTTTGCGCTTCTCGCGGCAGCCTTTATCGGGTCACCGTCAATGAAATTATTATCCTGTTCGACGATATAGTACTTTACGTTGACCTTCTCTGCAGAATCAACAATTCCCTTCCAGTACATATTTCCGTCACCGATAGATGCGGGCATCAGATAATCCTTTGGGTTGTCCTTCTTCCAATATACATCTTTGATATGAAGAATGTCGACGCGTCCCTCAAGCTTCTCGATCCAATAGCGCACATCAGCACCTGCATTTTGAACCCAAGCGCAGTCAAGACAGAAGCTTATGTTCTTCGGATCGAATTCTTCAAACATAATGTCCATCATGGTCTTGTTTCCATCGACACGAACGAACTCAAAATAATGGTTATGATATGTAAATTTGAAGCCCTCTTTCGCGATTATCTCGGCAAATTTGTTTGCCTGCTCGCAAAATCTGCGGCAGGTGTCGGCATTCTCGCGTGCATCCATCGGCATGCCTCCGACACCGATGTTCGTCGTACCGAGTACACGGTGCATTGCCATAGCTGCCTCGGGATCGGCCCTCATGTTATCAAAGTTTTCATGAGTTCCGATTATCTTGATCCCGTTGTCATGCGCGATCTTTGCATATTCCTCAGGTGTAACGCAACGCATTCCCGCTGTCTGCACCTCGTCATAACCGAGCGCCTTCATTTTGCCGAAGGCATCGTTTATACCCTCGGGGGTCTGCATAAGATCTCTTATCGTGTATGCCTGAAATCCGAATTTTTTGATCATAATATATCTCCTTTATTATTAAAATTTTTTTCTTAAATTTATGCGCCTTACAGCGGCAACGATTGCTGTAAATGCGATCAGTACAACGACCATGCCGAGAGCTATTGCAAGCGCTTCGAGCAGCGTTGTCATACCCCAGCTGTAAACAAGATCGTCAGCACCGTGCATAAAGCTGCTGAAGGTATAGAACAGTGCGCGTCCCGGCACAAGCGGAATGACCGCAGGCACCAAAAAGATCATCGCCGGAGCGCGCATAACTCGCGCCATGATCTGTGCATACAAAGCTCCGATGGCGGCGGCTATAAAGCAGGCACCGAAATCGTTTGGCACTAACTGCATCATAAGAATATACGCGCCCCAACCCAAAAAGCCTCCAATACCGGCAGTCAAAATGCGCTTTGGTCGCTTCATGCCGAGCATAAGCGCATAACACCCGGAGCTTCCAAACGCCGTAATGAGCTGAATTATGCCGTTTTGAGATATCCCTGCGTTTAGATTTATCATCTCTTTTGCGGAAAGCGAATACGTTGCAACCGCAAAGCCTGCCGCTATCGCGCAGGCTGCTATTATCGCCTCGCAAAGGCGCAAAAGCCCCGTGATAGTATCTCCTATAAGCAAATCTTCAATGGCACCGGTCATCGCCATTCCGGGTATCAAAAGCATTATAACGCCGATCATTATGTAATTGAGGTTTTGCCCTACCCCAATTCTCACAAGCAAAATACAAACAGCTCCTGCGATGATCGATACAAGAAGATTAAAAACTATTCTATTCGATTTAAGACGTGTTGCGTACTTATCAAAAACGAACACCACCGCACCTGCGATCGCCGCAGCAACGGCATCTTTAAAGTTTCCTCCGAAAAAAACGGCGAAGGCGGAAGCAAACAGTATCAATGCAATAGCCGCCCAAAACCAACGAAGGGGCTTTATCCCGTCTATTTTTCGAAGCTCATCTTCAATATACTGAAGCTCCGGTCGAGTTTCACAAATCGTTCTCGAAAGACGGTTCAGCGCCTCAATGCGCATGAAATCATACCTTCTGTTTGTTATGCGCCGCGTTTGCGTAATAAACTCCCCGTTCGGAGTCTCTATCGTAACTATTATGGAGGTGGTTATCGAAAGCGCATCTATGCGAAGAACTCCGTATGCTCGGCATATGCGTGCAATAGAATCTTCAACCTTTCCGGCTTCAATTCCGCTGACAAACATATGCTCACCAATGTCCATAGCACATTTCAGGACCCTGTTATAATTTATTTCAGTATCCGTAGCCATCACCTCTTTTGGAATTATAACATATATTACCGCATTTTTCAAGTACTTGACAAAATTTTGTATTCATGATAAACTTATCGAAAACAAAGTGGAGAAAATGCAAAATGCAAGATAAATTTTACGGAATACTTTACGGCGAAAGGTTTTCGGACAAGGAGCAATCGGCATATGCCGTGGCGCACTCGCTTATTTCGGGTAAAGACCTTCTGGGGGCGCGTGTCACACCCGAAACGCTCTCAGAATTTATAAAGAAAAAGGAATTTGACGGGCTTATCGTTTCACCCGAATTCGGCAAGACCGTCATGCCCCTTGTTTCAAAAACATCGCCTGCGGCACGTGCTTGCGGCGCGGTCGATACTATCGTAAAAATGCCCGACGGCAGACTTTACGGGGAGAATTCCTCGGCATTTGCACTTTCATATATCATAGAAAAAGTACACCCCGATCCAATCGAAAAATGCATCGTACTCGGTGCGGGAACGGACGCCGCGGCGCTGAAATATATCCAAAGCATCAAAAAGCCTTATTTTTCGGAGATAGTTACCGTTACCGAAAAGGGACGCAACAATTTTTCGAATATCGGCCTGCACACCGATGCGACGTTGCTTATAAACACTTTGGGCACGGAATTGCCCTTCTCGCTTGACGGGCTGCCGCTGCTTCGGGCGGTCATAGACTTAAACCTAAACCCGATAGCCACCCCTCTTGTGCTTGCGGCGCGTGCTCGCGGCATTGAGGCAACAAACGGCATACCTTTTGCTGCCGCGAAAATTTTGGCCGCAAACTCTCTCTTTTTCGGCGTTGAAGCCGATATAGATATTCTTGCGCCCGTTGAGGCCGCTATATTCTCAAAGCATATGTCAATAACGCTTATATCCACCGACGAAAGCCTTGCCGCCGCAGTTGCACCGAGGCTTTCTGAGGCGATCGGCAAAAAAAGCTTTGATATTCCGTCCGTCATTGCCAAGCTTTACGGAAAAAGCCTTGATGAAATAAAGCAGCTGGAAGGGCCGAAATCAAATGAATTTGACCGTTCTTTGCGCGTGGCTGTCACATGGGCGGGCAAAAAAAGCGGATCTGTGCTCGTTATGCCCTCAGATGTGACCGAAAAGCGCGAATACCGAGCAATGCTCGCGTCAAACGGGCCGATAATCGGCATCGTTCGCCCCGATGAGGACGGATATGAGCTTGAAAGATTTTGCGATCTGCTTGTGCAGATCGGCAGTGCCGATGAGGCTGATATCGCCGTCGAGGCGATCCGCGCCGAATTGCAAATATAAAATCGCCTGCAAAAAAGGGGCACGAACAAAATGTTCGTGCCCCTTTTTTCACTGTCGGGCAGTTGCTCTTAAATTATTCAATTACCGTCGTTCCGTAGTCGGAGAATGTCCAAGTGGTAATTCCCTCCGTTACAATTCCTCCGTTCATTTCCATATCCTGTTTGTAATCACAAACAAGAGAGAGAAGCTTTCCGTCGTCGGAAACAGTTGCCACCGCGTCCTTAATGGTTATCACGGTTGGAACTATCATCTCGGTATTCTCGCCCGTAGGGCTGAACGAAATGGCTGCAAGGTCTTTTTCTATCGTAACGGTTTCGTTTATCTTATAAACGTTTTGCTCCGCATCGTATTCAAAGTTCTCATAGCACTGAATCACGGCAAAAAAGAGCTGGGTGTATTGAACCTTTTGTGTCTCGGCGAGGTCCCCCTCAAGCACCAACGGATCTAAAGGCAGGACAATAAGCCCGTCTTCACTAACGGCAAACACAGTAATCTCCATCTTATCCGAAGCAATTTTACAGATGGATTTCATCTGCGAAACGTTTTCTTCTTCGCCTGCGGTAACCGTCATAGTTCCATCATATTTTAGAGTATAATTCTCAAAAGCGGACTCCGAGATCATCACATTCCATTTGTTTTCGCTGATTCCGGCAAATGTAACAGATGAGCTTTCGCTTGCGCCGCAAACGGTGCATTTCTTTTCGGAAGTGCCCTCGCTTTCGGGAGTTGCCTCTTCAACAACGGTTTCCTCTCCCCAAACGTGATCTGCCTTCTCCGAGATCTCGATGCAAAGGTCATCTGAGCATTCGTGCCAGTGAGAATTTTCATCGTAAACCCAATTCTCGGGAAATGAGTGAACGTGCTCCTCGTCACACGATGCAAAAACCGCGGTAACCGAGCAGATAAGAGAGATGATGAGAATTGTCAAAAGAATTTTTTTCATAATTATCTCCGTTTTTTATTTATTTGATCTCATTATAGCACAATTTTTTCAGCTTCGGTGACGTCAGCCCTTCCGGCACAACGAAATTTACGGGTCGCGACTCGACCGTTACCGTGAAATCCGAATACACCTCAACCTCACCGTCAAGCGAAACGGGCATCGGGCGGTGCGAGGTCACACGAACGGTCTTTGCCCTTCTGTATTCAATATACTTTTCAAATCTCGGATCGTCGAGATGCTCTCCGTTTCTGTACGCGGTCATAAGCGACAAAAACCTCGGGATCGAAATGGGCTTGACAAAGCAGACCTCAAGCAGTCCGTCCGAGTTGTCCGAGCGCGGTGCGCAGTGGTATCCGCCTCCGACATATCCGCCGTTTGCAACGGTGCAAAGCAGCATTCGCCCTTGCGGATTGAGTATTTCTCCGTCAACCTCTACGGTATAATCATTATTCATTGCGCCGAAAAGCCCCATAGCGACGGCGGTATTATATGCGTTTTTTCCGCCGATCACAGCGCGGCGGCGCAGCTTTGCCATCTTCTGCGCGACAAACGAATCAAAGCCGAAATGACATGCGTTTATCGCATATCTGCCGTTGACTGAGATCATATCTATCGCCTCGGCAACTCCGTTTTTGAGACGTGCGAGAGAAAAATCATTTTGCGTGCCGTAATATTTTATGTAGTCGTTTCCGCTTCCGCAGGGATAGCACGCGACCTCGGCATTTTTAAAGCCGACAGCACCTGCCGACACCTCGTTAAGCGTTCCGTCTCCGCCGCAAGCATAAAAGCGCAAGGTCTCTTCCGGCTCCGCAAGGCAACGCTCTTTCACATATTTCGTTGCGTCGCGCGGCGCCTTTGTGACATAGATCTCATATTCTGCTTCAAATCCGTCCTCCACGAGCTTTGTGCGAAGAAAGTCTTCAGCCGAGCCCTTTCCCGCATTAGGATTTATGATTAAAATATGCTTCACTTTCACACCTCTGAAAAATTTATACATTTCATTTTATCATATATTCTTCCAAAATACAAGATAGTTTCAAAAAATAACGCCTCGCCGCTGTGCGGCGAGGCGTTTTCTCTTTATTGATAAAGCAAACCTTGTTTGCTGATGATATCTTTTCGGTTTTATGTCATATATATCATCTGCCCCGAAGGGTAAAATTTTTAAAGAGTTTCCGATTACTTTGCGTAATCGACAGCGCGGCTTTCTCTTATGACGTTTATCTTGATCTGTCCCGGATACTTGACCTCGCTCTTGATCTTTGCCGCCATATCGCGAGCTATGATCTTCATAGACTCGTCGTTGACGTCCTCAGGCTTGACCATAACGCGGATCTCGCGTCCTGCCTGGATCGCAAATGCCTTTTCAACACCGGAGAAGCTCATTGCTATCTCCTCAAGCTTTTCAAGACGCTTGATATAATTTTCAAGATCTTCACGGCGTGCGCCGGGTCTTGCTGCCGATATCGCATCTGCTGCCTGAACTAAAATTGCTATGATGGTTTTCGGCTCAACATCATTGTGGTGAGCTTCGATCGCGTGAACTACGTCACGGCTTTCCTTATACTTCTTTGCGGCATTTACGCCGATCTCGACGTGCGAGCCCTCAACATCGTGGGGGAACGCCTTACCGATATCGTGAAGAAGTCCTGCGCGGCGGGCAACCGTGCTGTCAACGCCCAGCTCGTCTGCCATGATTCCCGCAAGGAATGCGACCTCAACGGAATGTTTAAGTACGTTTTGTCCGTAGCTCTGTCTGTAACGCAGACGGCCGAGAAGTCTTACAAGCTCGGAGTTTATACCGTGGATACCGACCTCAAACGTTGCACGCTCTCCTGCCTGCTTAATTGCCGCTTCGACCTCGTGGGTCGCCTTATCAACCATTTCCTCAATTCTTGCCGGGTGGATTCGCCCGTCCGAAATGAGCTTCTCAAGTGCGAGCCTTGCGATCTCGCGGCGAACGGGATCAAATCCCGAAAGCGTGATAGCCTCAGGCGTGTCATCGATGATGAGCTCAACGCCGGTGAGAGTTTCAAGCTTTTGAATATTTCTTCCCTCTCGTCCGATGATGCGTCCCTTCATCTCCTCGCTCGGCAGGTTGACGACCGAGATCGTTGATTCAACGACCTGATCCGCGGCTGTGCGCTGGATCGCCAAGCAAATTATCTCCTTTGCCTTTCCGTCGGCTTCCTCTTTGAACTGCTCCTCAAGCTCGATCATTCTCTGTGCGAGCTCATATTTGGTTTCGGATTCGACTCTCTCGAAAAGCATCTGCTTTGCGTCCTCAACGCTGACGCCCGAAAGCTCCTCAAGTGTCTTCAAATGCTGGCGCAGCACCTGCTGGATCTGCTCGCGAACGAGCTCGTTCTCATGCAGGCTCTTTTCAAGCTGCTCATTTTTGCGTTCAAGTTGATCGGTCTTTTTATCGAGGGTCTCTTCCTTTTGGGCAAGACGTCTCTCCATGCGTGTGACCTCGGCACGGCGCTCCTTGATCTCGCGGTCGGCATCGTTGCGCTGGCGCAAAATGTCTTCCTTTGCTTCAAGAAGTGCTTCTTTTTTACGGGATTCCGCTTCTTTTATACCGTCTTCGCGTATTCGCTTCGCCTCTGATTCGGCAGAGCCGATCGCCTTTTCGCCGATCTTTTTGCGAACGATTATACCAACAAAAATACCGACCAATGCTCCGAATACGACACCGATGACGGCACCGATTGCATAGGGCACTTTTAGCACCTCCTTTATTTGATTTTCATGTCCTTAATATAAAAAATACTTTCGCATATTAGAACTATTGTTTATTATACTATTATTTTCATCGTTTGTCAAGCGCAAGATCAAAAAAGCGGGGCAAAACGCCCCGATTTTTTATTTTATTCCACGATTATCCTCGAAAGAGCCGCCCCGACAAGCTCAGCGGCGCGCTCAGCCTCACTGAGCGTATTTCCCGCCGCGCCGATCTCAAGCAATATCGAATATACCGAATACTGTTGATTGTATGCAGACGGGCGCAGACAGGTCGGGCGTGAAAGCTTTTCGGAATACGATGAAAGCTCCTCTCGAAGGCTCTGTGCAAGTGAAAGATTGTTCATATAATTCGGGCAGCCGCCGATGCTCTCCCCCGTTCCGATAACTGCCATTATCTGTGCCGTGCTTCCCTTTTCGGTCAACGCAACGGGACGCACAAGCTCTCCGCCCGATCTTATTACGGCATCGCGGTGAACGTCTATGACATATCTGATCGACGGATATTTCGCAAGATACTCTTTTACCGTCGCCGCCGACCGCTCGTACGATCCGCTGTACGACTCCTCGTCGTGCATTATATCGTTGTGGAGCGTCGGTATTCCCGAGGCATTTAAAATGTCCGCTATGATCTTTCCTATATGTACGACATTTCGGTTTTTGTCTGTCGTCCTCGCTATCTCTGAATTCGGGTCATAATAATAGCTATCCTCGTCGCTGTATCCTTCCGTTCCGTGGGTATGAACTATAAGCACAAGCGGCGCGCCGACGGGATACACCGCCGAAAGGTCTGTTGAGAAATTATACGCGCCGAGAGTGTTCATATCCGGTGACTTGCTGCTCGTATTGTAAATATAGTCAATACCGTATTCAAAAAGACTAAGGTCCATCGACAGTATCGCGCTCATTCCGGCAGGTATCTCTCTATTATTCGGCGCATAAATATCGGTCGGCTTCTCGGTAACGGTCGGGGATTCTGTTGTCATCGGCTTTTCGGTCGTTATGGGCGCTTCTGTTGTTTGCTCCGTTTGTTCCGGCGTTTCGGTAATTTCAGGCTTTTCCGTTGTGATCGGAGCGTTCGTTGACGCCGGCGGCTTTGGGGCTTCGTTGCTTTTTTTGAACGAAAGATCTCCAAAGCTCTGATTAAGCATCAGCTCCTCTATGCTCATTCCGCTTTCCGCGTCCGAGCCGAACAGCTTTGACAGTATCATACGGTCGGGATAGACATCGGAAAAGAACACGGAAAACAGCTCCGTTGCGGCAAACGCTATCGTGAGCAGCATCACGGAAAGTGTCATGCAACAATAGAATATGTAGCTTTTCGGCACTTTGGAATTCGGCGATCTGCGATACACCGCTTCGCGCCGTTCCTCTTTTTGCGCAGGAAAAAGCATCGTTGCTTCGTTGCTCTTTTCAAGTTCGTTCATGCCTGTCACCTCCTGACAGTCAATCATATTCCCTCCTCGCCGGTTTTATGCCGAACGCGATCTCTATTGCCTTCGATATGACCTCCGCTGCGCACTCCGTCACGGTGTCTATATCTCGCGGCGAAACAAAAAAAGGCTCGACAAGGCGCAGGGCTTCGGATATTTCGGAATTATCAATATCAGCGCGCGCACGCAAAAGTATGTCCACTGCAAGAGTTGCCGAATCAATGACCGTCGGCACGCCTATCGCTATGACGGGAGCTCCGAGCGTTGCGCGGCTGATCTCGTGACGGCGGTTGTTGACTCCAGAGCCGGGACTGATCCCGCTATCCGAAAATTGCACGGTCGCGCAAAGACGCGAAGCATCGCGCGAGGCGAGCGCGTCGACTGCAATTATGAGGTCAGGCTTAACCGCGTCATACGCCCCCTTGATAAGATCCTTTGATTCAATGCCCGTTTCACCAAGCACCCCCGGCGCTATCGCATACAATCTTGAACATTCGAGGGTTTCAAAAAGCTTGCGTTCAAGCTCCCAAAGATGCCCCGTGACGGTAATGCGCGAAACAGTCTTCGGGCCGAGGGCGTCGGGAGTCATATCGGCGTTTCCGAGTCCCGCGACAAGAACGCAAAGCTCGGAATTCACGGGCTTTTTCGTAAGCTTTTCGGAAAGTGCGATCAATTCGGCGGCAAGAAGTGAAGAAACTGCAACCTTTTCCGCTTCATCGAGCTTTGAAAATTTTTCGCAAAGAAACGTCAGATACTCTCCTTGCGGCTTGCCTATACGGGCGGCCTCGGCTTCATTTTTTATCTTCATTCGCAATATTTTAGTGTCGCCGACCGTCTCCTCGGAATAATCAACACCCGATGGGTGCCTTTGCGTGTCTACGCATTCGTAAGCAAGATCCGTTCTTATATATTTTTTAAATCCTCTATCCATTACTACCTCATTGTATTTTTTTGGAATATTTTACATTTTTTCTGCTTTTAATATATTGTTCCCCCAAAACGCTTAATTATTTTGCCAACAAACGGTATGTTAAAATGCACAGTTTTTTTGAAAAATATTGTGCAAATGACCGAAAATTTTTGCGCGAGTGATTAACGGTTGATTAAAGGACTTTTTTGTGTTATAATATTATGACGCGATATTATCTTTCGCCGAAGGATAAAAAAGAGCCGATCTTAAACCCCTAAGGAGGATATACAAAAAATGAAGAAACGTATACTCACGTTTGCACTTTGCCTGTGTTTGATCTTGCCGATGCTCGCATCTTGCGCGCCGGTAGACCTTACCTACAAGGGTCCTGTTTTGGATATGTACATAACACAGCAAATTTACGATTTTGACCCTCTCCACGCTTATAACAACGAAGCACAGCTGAAAGTCGTCAGTATGCTTTTCGCCACCCTTTATAAGATAGGCGAAAACGGCAAGCTTGAGAAGGATCTCGTAGATTCCGACTACACAAGCGAAAACGAACTGACAGGTGAATATAAACTGACAATAAAGCTCAAAAGCACCAAATGGAGCAACGGTGAAGTGCTCGACGCAGAAGATGTGCTCACCACCATCGAGCGCATTTTGCTTGACGAGAATTCGAATGAAGCTGCCGCAGTGCTTATGGACATCAAGGGCGCAAAGGAGATAAAGCAGGGCGACGCCACAATGGGTGACCTCGGTGTTATTTCCACCAAGAGCGACACGCTTGAATTCTCTTTCACACACAGAATAGATTACGATCAGTTCAAGCTCGGCCTTGCAAGCGTTGCTCTCGCTCCCCTGCCCGCCGAAGTCATAGATCACCCCGACTGGGCAAAGAAGCCCATTACGGCGGTTTACAGCGGACCGTTCATCGTTCGCGCTGTTTCCTATGAGGAGGGCAACCGTTACCTCACTCTCGAAAGAAACGCATATTATTACAGAGATAAGACAGAAGACGCAGTTGACAAATTCGTAACACCTTACAGGATCCTCGTTAAATACGAGCAGCCCGAGGATATCGAGCTCGAACAGGTGGCAATCTCCACCCCCGAGGATCAGATAAATCTTTATAATCAAGGCAAGGTCCTCTACGTCGGAGATATTCCTCTGTCCCTGCGCAACGATTATAAGGAATCGGCAAAGATAAGCGATGCTATGTCAACTCATACGTATTATCTCAATCAAAACGCTTTGGTCGCTTCCGCAAAGGCAGGCGAGGAAGACGGATTTGCCCTTTTCGCCATCAAGGAAGTCCGCCAAGCTCTCTCGCTTGTTATTGACAGAACTGCAATAGCAGAATCCGTCGTATTCGCGAAGACGGCAACCGGAATCGTTCCGAACGGCGTTTATGCGGAAAAGGCCGCTAACGCAACCTTCCGCGCAAAGGTCGGCGAGCTTATTGCCGCCAATGCCGATCCTACAGCTGCTCGGGCGCTTCTTGCCACAGCAAACATCAATCCGGCTGATTATTCGTTTTCAATTACCGTTCGAGATAAGGACGATGTGCATATTGCAATAGCCGAGGCTGTTGCCGCCGCATGGTCAACGCTCGGCTTCAACGTCAGCATCGTTAAGCTCGGCGTTGAGGGCAAGGCAGCAGACGAGCCCGATGAATCCGGCGAGGTTCAGACAGATATTCGCGACGACCTTTTCAATGAGGCTCTTGAAGGCCGCAAATTCGAGGTAATTGCAGCTGATCTTGTTGCAACCGCGGTAACAGCCTCCTCCGTGCTTGCTCCCTTCGCCTATGATTATTCCGGCGCCGCAAGCTACTATCTGGACGAAAACGGCAAGCCGAATTGGGAAGCAACTCCTCATGTTTCAGGTTACACGAGCGAAGACTACAATACTCTGATCAAAAAATCCTATGCTGCTGAAAAAGCCTCCGAAAGAGCAAACATTTTGGCTGACGCAGAAAAGCTCCTTGTTGAGGATATGCCGGTTATTCCGATCGTCTTCAATCAAGATGCATATCTTGCATCAAGCGAGCTCACGGGACTTTCCTCCTCCATCTTTGCATACCGCGATTTCTCGCGTGTTTCTCGCAAGAATTGGGAAAAGTACGTTGTAACCACCGCAGAGGCAATAATCACCAAAGCTCCCGAAAAGACCCCCACCCCCGAAGTTGAAACCGCAGAATAATTGATATTAAGTCCCCGAACCTCGTTCGGGGACTTTTTTTGCGTGTTTTTTGAAAAAATCGTAGACAAAATACGCAAAATATGGTATACTAAAAAATCATGGATAAAGGCGCAAAAACTAATGAAACTACAGAAAATCTCCCCCGGCTCTTTTGCTTCAAATTGCTATATTCTTTCGGACGGCGGTGAAGCTACCGTTATAGACCCCTCCGCCCCTGCCGTATCGGTTATGAAAGCCCTTTCGGAAGAAGGGCTTACACTGAAAGCGATACTTTTAACACACGGACATTTTGACCACATGCTCGGACTTGCCAGACTTCGCGATCTGAATCCTGACGCTACCGTTATGATCCATGCGGACGATGCGGAAATGATGATCGACGGAGAGAAGAATGCTTCCTCTGCCCTGCTCGGCCGTGCTTATGCTTTTCGACCGCCGCATCGCTCTTTGATATCCGGTGACGAAATAAAGATCGGACGTCAAACGATCAAGGTCATGCACACACCGGGACACACACGCGGCTCTGTTTGCTATACCGCCGGAAACCTGATGTTTTCCGGAGATACTGTAATGGCGGACGGATACGGACGCTGCGATCTTTACGGCGGGAACCCGGATCAAATGAAATATACGCTTTTGCGGCTTCTGACCCTCTCGGATAAAAAAGATTATGTCATATATCCCGGTCACGGCAACGCCGCAAAGCTATCAGAGGCTATCCACAACATATATAATTGATTTTGGAGTAATTATGAATTTTAATTATCTTGCAGACCTGCTTTTCCCGAACGTCAGTATGACCCCCGAGGAGCTTGAGGCAAAATACCCCGAACGAAGCTTACCCGAGGGAGCAAAGGTAACGAGATTTGCGCCCAGCCCCACGGGATTCGTCCACTTTGGCGGTATGTTCCCCGTTACCGTCGGAGAAAGGCTTGCTCATCAATCGGGCGGAGTTTTTTATCTCCGTATTGAGGACACCGACGCAAAGCGCGAGGTAGAGGGCGCGGCAGATGCACTCATCGAAACTCTTGCACATTACGGCGTGACCTTTGACGAAGGTGCGGTCAGCGGCGGCGATCGCGGTGATTACGGACCTTACCGTCAAAGTGAGCGTGCCGCTATATATCACGTTTACGCCAAAAAGCTCGTCAGGGACGGACGCGCTTACCCCGTTTTTTCAACCGACGAGGAGCTTTCTGAGCTCGCAGCGGCAGATAAAAAAGCTCAAATAAAAAGCACCGACTGGGAAGCCACGGCAAACGCGCGCCGCGAGGCAATGATAAAGCGCCGTGAGTTTACGATCGAGGGTGTTGAGGAAGAACTGAAAAAGGGACATAAATTTGCACTTTTCGCAATAGCCGACGGCGACTCCGAAAAGAAGATCAAGTTCACCGACCTTGTGCGCGGCACACTCGAAATACCCGAAAATGATGAAGATGTCGTCCTTCTCAAATCAGACGGAATTCCGACATATCATTTTGCGCACGCGGTTGATGACCATCTGATGCGCACAACTCATGTAGTTCGCGGTGAGGAATGGCTGCCGAGCCTTTCAAAGCACTTGATGCTTTTCCGCTATCTTGGCTTCCGCGCACCGAAATATATGCATATCTCGCAGATCATGCGTCTTGACGACGAGGGTAACAAGAAAAAGCTCTCAAAGCGCGACATGGGCGCGAATATGGACGATTACAAGCGTCTCGGATATGCGCCGGCGTGCGTCAATGAATACGTTATGACACTTCTCAACTCAAGCTTTGAGGAATGGAGAATGGCGAACACGGACAAGCCGATCGGTGATTACCAATTCAATATCAAGAAGATGAGCGCATCGGGTTGCCTTTTTGATATCGTCAAGCTCTCCGACGTTTCAAAGAACGTCATCTCCCGCATGACCGCCGACGAGGTCTTTTCGGGACTTTACGGCTGGGCTGCCGAATTCGATCCCGAATTTGCAGCAGAGCTGAAGGCTGATCCCGAGCTTGCAAAGGCGATCGTATCCATCGGTCGCGGAGGCAAAAAGCCCCGCAAGGACTACGGCACTTGGGTCGAGCTTCGCGATTATATGAAATTCTTTTATGACAGGTATTTCTCGATAGAGGATCAGTACCCCGAAAAGTTCGACAAAAAGCTTATTGCGTCCGTGCTTTCCGATTTTCTTGACAGCTACGACCATGCGGACACCTCGGATATTTGGTTCGGTAAGGTCAAGGCTATCACCGATAAGATCGGATTTGCCTCGGATATGAAGGCTTACAAGGCGAACCCCGATGCATTCGGCGGAAATGTTGCCGACGTGAGTATGTTCATTCGCGTGGCGGTAACGGGCAAGCAAAACGCGCCCGATCTTTACACGGTCATGCACATACTCGGCCGTGAGCGCTCGCTTTCACGCATAAAAAATATGATAACTGATTTAACGGAGTAAGACATGGACGAGATCAAAAGCAATAATTTCATACACGATATAATTGACGAGGAGATCTCTGCGGGAAAATACCGCGCCGACGAGATACACACGCGTTTCCCTCCCGAACCTAACGGTTATCTGCATATCGGCCACTGCAAGGCGCTGATAATCGACTTCGGAACAGCCAAGAAATACGGCGGTGTTTGCAATCTCCGCATGGACGACACAAATCCCGCAAAAGAGGACACCGAATTCGTCGATGCCATTCAGGAGGATATCCGCTGGCTCGGATTCGACTGGGAGGACCGCTTCTTCTACGGCTCTGATTATTTCGAGCAGACCTTTGAGCTTGCGGTCAAGCTTATAAAGGAGGGCTACGCCTACGTTTGTGAGCTGACACCCGAGCAGTTCCGCGAGTATCGCGGCGACCTTTCGCACCCTGCGATCTCACCCTTCCGTGACAGACCCATAGAGGAAAGCCTCGACCTTTTCTACCGCATGAGAAACGGTGAATTCCCCGAGGGCAAGTACACGCTGCGCGCAAAGATCGATCTTGCATCAGGCAACTTTAATATGCGCGACCCCGTGCTTTACCGCATAAGATATATAGATCATCACCGCCAGGGCAGCAAGTGGTGCATCTTCCCGATGTACGACTTCGCTCACCCGATCCAGGACGCAATCGAGGGCATCACACACAGCCTTTGCTCTCTCGAATACGAGGATCACAGACCGCTTTATAACTGGGTCATCGACCGCGTGCAGCTTCCCTCGCGTCCCCGTCAGATCGAATTTGCCAGACTTAATGTCACGAACACCGTGATGTCAAAGCGTCATCTGCGCTATCTTGTTGAAAACGGCATTGTTGACGGTTGGGACGACCCCCGTATGCCCACGCTTTGCGGTATGCGCCGCCGCGGCTTTACCGCCGCTTCCGTGCTTGATTTCGTTGACCGTATCGGCGTTGCGAAATCCAACAGCATGGTTGATATCGGCCTGCTTGAGCACTGCGTGCGCGAGGATCTTAATGAAAAGGCTCTGCGCCGCGTTGCCGTTATAAAGCCGATAAAGCTTATAGTTGACAATTTCCCCGAGGATAAGGTCGAATATTTCAGCTTGCCCAATCACCCGGGCAATCCGGAGCTTGGCACGCGCGAGCTTCCCTTTACTCGCGAGCTTTATATCGATGCCGACGATTTTGCCGAGGTTCCGCCTCCTAAATTCTTCCGCATGAAGCCCGACGGAGAGGTAAGACTTATGGGGGCTTATATCGTCAAGTGCACATCGATCGAAAAGAACGCGGACGGAAGCATTAAGGCTATCCACTGCACAGCCGATCTTGAAACCGGCTGCGGTATGCCCGCCGACGGACACAAGGTCAAGGGCACGATCCATTGGCTCTCAGCAAAATACGCAAAGGAGACCTCGGTCATAGTCTACGACAGACTTTTCACCGAGGAGAACATGAACGATCTGCCCGAGGGCAAGACTTATATGGATTATCTTAATCCCGAGTCCGCCGTCACGGTCACGGGCGTTATGGTCGAGCCGTCTCTTGAAAATGCAAAGGCAGGCGATAAATTCCAGTTCGTCAGAACCGGATATTTCTGCCTTGACTCAAAGATACCTAACACGTTTAACCGTGTGGTCGGTCTTAAGGACAGCTTCCCCGCAAAGAAATAATTTTTTGAGCCTCACGGCCACGTGAGGCTCAATTTTTATTAAATTATGTAAAAAATTTTGCATAAGCTCTTGAAAATCCAAAAATAATATGATAAAATGTAGAAGTTAAAGGCAAAGACGGAGACGGCAAAGCCGAAAAAGCACATCAAAGAGAGGTCTGACGGTGAAAATGACCATGTGTGCGGTGCGCCCTTCACTCCCGAGCTTGCGCGGTCAAAGCTGCGCACGGGTGATCCCGTTATTGATCAGCAAAGTGTCGGCTTTGTCCGGAATACAGGTGGTACCGCGAGAATTTTTCCCGTCCTGCTTTTTGCAAGGGCGGTTTTTTGTTTTGAAAATCATACAGTAAAGGAACATAAAAAATGAAAGAAATGCTTGAAAAGATCAGAGCTTCGGCACTTGAAGCTCTAAATGAGGAAAATGCGGATCTTGAAGCTATCAGGATCAGATTCCTCGGCAAAAAGGGCGAGCTTACCGCCGTGCTTCGCGGCATGGGCGCGCTCTCCGCTGAAGAAAGACCGATCATCGGTCAGCTCGCAAACGAGGTCCGCGCCGAGATCGAAAAGGCGATCGCCGAAAGATCCTCTGCTGCGGCTGAAAAGAAGCTTGCCGAAAAGCTGCTCTCCGAAAAGATCGACGTAACTATGCCCGCAAAGGCTGAGATCGGTCACATTCACCCTCTGACGCTCATTTCGCGTGAGCTTGAGGATATATTCGTCGGTATGGGATTCTCTATCGTCGAAGGTCCTGAGGTCGAGCTTGATTACTACAATTTCCAGGCTTTGAACATTCCCGAAAATCACCCCGCGCGCGACACGCAGGATACGTTCTATATAACGGACAAGATCTTGCTCCGTTCGCAGACCTCGCCCGTTCAGGCGAGAACGATGGAGGTTCAAAAGCCCCCGATCCGCATCATCTCCCCCGGCCGCGTTTATCGCTCGGACGCCGTTGATGCAACACACTCTCCCCTTTTCCACCAGCTTGAAGGACTTGTTATAGACAAAAACATTACCATGGGCGATCTCAAGGGCGTGCTTGAGATATTCGCGAAGGAAACCTTCGGTGAGGATACGAGAATACGCTTCCGTCCCCACCACTTCCCGTTCACAGAGCCGTCGGCTGAGGTTGACGTTTCTTGCTTTGCTTGCGGTGGCAACGGTTGCCGTATGTGCAAGGGTGAGGGCTGGATCGAGATACTCGGTGCAGGCATGGTTCACCCGAACGTGCTGCGCAACTGCGGCATTGATCCCGATGTCTATTCAGGCTTTGCCTTCGGATTCGGCATCGAGCGTATCGCAATGCTCAAATATCATATAGACGATATGAGATTGCTTTATGAAAACGATGTTCGTTTCCTCTCTCAGTTCTGATCATGAAAGAAATTACGAAAAAAAGAATTGACGCTGTCATCAATTATATTTTGATGACATTCGCCGTTTTCGCGGTTGCTCTTGCCCTGCACTGCTTTAACTTCCCGAACGATTTTGCTTTGGGCGGAGTTTCGGGTCTTGCGATCCTGCTTTCGCAGTTTTTGCCGCTGTCCCCTGCAGATTTTGTGAGCATCGCCAATATCGTTTTACTGATTCTCGGTTTTATCGTGATCGGACGCAGCTTCGGTATCAAAACCGTATACTGCACGACCTTGCTCTCCGTTTTGCTTGAGCTGATGGAAAGATTCTTCCCCGTTACCTCATCGTTGACGGGTGAACGACTGCTCGATCTTCTGTTTGCCGTTTTTCTCTCGGCGGCAGGCCAGGCCGTTCTTTTCAATCTCGGCGGCTCGTCCGGTGGCACGGATATAATCGGCATGATAATCAAAAAGTTTTTACGTATCGATATCGGCAAAGCAATTCTCTGCGTTGATATCCTCATCGTTGCCGGAACATTTTGGATCTTCGGTGTCGAAACGGGACTTTATTCCGTGCTTGGTACTCTCGTTACCATGATGGTTATCGACACCTCGATCTCGACTTTGAATCTGTCAAAATATTTTTTGATAGTAACAACCAAGCCTGATGAGGTCCAATCTTTTATAACGTCAATGCTTGACCGCGGCGCTACCCGCTGGGACGCATACGGAGCTTATACCGGCGAAAAGAAGACCATGATACTTGTTGTCATGAACCGATACCAGGCAAGAAAACTTCGCGATAACATCAAGAAAATAGACCCCGATTCATTTATTCTCGTTTCGGATACCAGCGATATTATCGGAAACGGATTCAAAACTATAAAATAAAGGAATAAAAATTATGAATTTGTCAATGAAATGGCTCGCGGAGTTTGTTCCCGAGCTTAATACAGATGCAAAAAATTATTCAAATCTACTCACCGACACAGGCTCTAAGGTCGAGGGCTACGAGCTCCTCGGCGATGATATAAAAAACGTCGTTGTCGGAAAGATAGAAAAAATGACCCGCCATGAAAACAGCGATCATCTTTGGGTCTGCCAGGTAAACATTGGCGACAAGACCGTTCAGATCGTCACCGGCGCGCAGAATGTTTTTGAGGGCGCGCTCGTTCCGGCGGCCGTTGCTCCTGCCGATCTGCCAAACGGCGTTAAGATCAAGGCTGGCAAGCTGCGCGGCGTTGAGTCGAACGGTATGCTCTGCTCGATCGGCGAGCTTAATCTCACCGAGCATGATATGCCCGGTGCTAACAATGACGGTATTCTTATTCTCGGAGAGGAATTTGCCGATAAGGTCGGTGAGGATATCTGCAAGGCTCTTATGCTGAACGACACCTCAGTTGAGTTTGAGATCACGTCAAATCGCCCCGATTGCCTTTCGATGATCGGTCTTGCACGCGAAAGTGCCGTGACCTTCGGTCTGCCCCTCGTGCTTCACACCCCCGAGGTCAAAGGCTCGGGCGACAGCATAAACAACTATATTTCGGTCAGAAACGACGCTCCCGATCTATGCTTCAGGTACAGCGCTCGCGTTGTTAAGAATATCAAGATCGAGCCGTCGCCCATGTGGCTGCGCCGCCGTTTGCGCGCTTGCGGCGTTCGCCCGATCAACAATATCGTTGATATTACGAACTATGTAATGCTTGAATACGGTCAGCCGATGCACGCGTTCAATCACGCTTGCCTTGACGGCTCAGAGATCATCGTTCGCCGTGCCGCCGAGGGTGAAAGCTTCAAATCTCTTGACGACATAGATCATACGCTTGATAATTCAATGCTCGTTATCGCCGATAAGACCCGTGCTGTCGCACTCGCAGGTGTTATGGGCGGTGCTAACAGCGAGATCACAGATGACACAAAGACCGTTGTCTTCGAAAGCGCGAATTTCCTCGGCACGAACGTCCGCGTCACGGCAAAAAAGCTCGGTATGAGGACCGAAAGTTCCGCACGCTTTGAAAAGGGTCTTGACCCCGAAAACACAATGCCCGCGCTTGCCCGTGCTTGCGAGCTTGTTGAAATGCTCGGCGCAGGCGAGGTCGTTGACGGCGTTATCGACGTTTATCCAACACCCGCCGTGCCCGTCAAGCTTCCGCTTGAGGTCGACCGTATAAATGCATTCCTCGGTACATCTCTTTCCGAAGAATATATGACCGAGATTCTTACAAAGCTTGAATGCAAGGTCGAAAACGGCATTATAACCGTTCCGAGCTTCCGATCCGATCTTAACTGCATGCAGGATATAGCAGAGGAGATAATCAGGATCTACGGTTACAACAAAATCGAGTCTACTTACATCAATGCCGCAATGACCCGCGGCGGCAGAACCGCACGACAGACCTTTGAACACGATCTTACCACTTCAATGCGCGCTATCGGATTTGACGAGATCCAGACGTTCTCGTTCATTAGTCCGAAATACTACGAGAAGATAAATCTTCCCGAAGAAAAGCGCCGTTCGGTCGTTATCTCCAATCCTCTCGGCGAGGACACAAGCGTTATGCGCACGACCGCCCTGCCCTCCATGCTTGAGATCCTTGCAAGAAACGCGAGCTTTAATAACGCAAACGCAAAGCTTTGGGAGCTTGCAAAGATCTATATACCGAACGAAAACGCCGACGAGCTGCCCGACGAGCCGAAATGCATGACTGTCGGTATGTACGGCGACTGTGATTTCTATTCGCTTAAAGCTGTGTGCGAAAAGATATTTGCGCTGGCAGGGGTCGTTGCCGAATACGAGGCTTGCACCGATAATGCGGCATACCACCCCGGACGCTGTGCAAATGTCACGGTTAAAGGAAAGGCGCTTGCCACGCTCGGTCAGATCCACCCGACAGTTGCGGCAAATTACGGCTTCTCCACCTCTGTTTTCTGCGCAGAGATAGACCTTGAAGCTCTGTTCTCGTTTGCCGGCGGTGTAACGGAATATAAGCCTTTGCCGAAGTTCCCTGCCTCCACTCGCGATTTCTCGTTCGTTTGCGATGACGCCCTTGAGGTCGGCAGGATCGAAAAGATTATGAAAAAAGCCGGCGGCAAGCTCACGGAAAATATTGAGCTGTTCGATATTTATCGCGGCTCTCAGATCGGTGATGGCAAAAAGAGCGTTTCGATGCGCGCAACTCTGCGCGCGGCAGACCGCACGCTCACAGTCGAGGAGGTTGACAAGGTTTCGCAGAAGATCCTGCGCGCACTTGAGACCGAGCTCGGCATCACTTTGAGATCCTAATTGAAAAAGACCGACTTTTGTCGGTCTTTTTTAAATTTCTCTTGACATTTTTTTTGATTTGTGATATCATTTATGAGATAACGCAAAGATGCGGAGTAGTATGCGCTAAATTTTGTTTCAGAGAGCCGGCGGTTCGGTGCGAGTCGGCACAAAATGCGCAGAAGTCGCCGCGGAGCGGCGGCGGTGAACGATTTTTCGATAACCGACGACGGTTTGCCCCGTTAAAGCACAAAAGATGCCGAGCTTTCGGCTAAAATTCAGGTGGTACCGCGTTCTCCACGCCCTGATCGGGCTTGGGGATTTTTTATTTTGAAATCAACAAAGGAGTTATAAATATGAGCGAGCTTCCAAAAACATATGCCCCCTCGGAATTTGAGGAGCGCATATACAAAAATTGGTGTGAGAAAAAGTATTTCACACCGAAGGTCGATAAAACGAAACCGTCCTATTCGATAGTCATTCCGCCTCCCAACATCACAGGCCAGCTCCATATGGGTCATGCGCTTGACAATACCTTGCAGGATATTCTCATTCGATACAAGAGAATGAGCGGTTACAGCACGCTTTGGCTGCCGGGAACCGACCATGCATCGATCGCCACCGAGGCTAAGATCGTTGAGGCAATGCGCAAAGAGGGACTCACAAAAGAAGACCTCGGCCGCGAGGGATTTCTTGAGCGCGCTTGGGATTGGAAAGCACAGTACGGCGGCAGGATCATAGAACAGCTCAAAAAAATGGGCTCGTCCTGCGACTGGTCGCGCGAGCGCTTCACGCTCGACGAGGGTTGCAGCCGCGCCGTTCGCGAGGTGTTCACACGCCTTTACGAAAAAGGACTTATATACCGCGGCGAGCGCATCATAAACTGGTGCCCTCACTGCAAGACCTCGATCTCAAACGCCGAGGTGGATTATACCGAGCAGGATAGCCATTTCTGGCACATTCGCTACCCACTTGTCGGAGGCGGCGGATTTGTTGAAGTAGCAACAACGCGTCCTGAAACCATGCTCGGCGATACTGCTGTTGCCGTCAATCCCGAGGACGAGCGCTATAAACATCTCATCGGCAAATACTGCGTGCTGCCGCTTGTCGGCCGCCGTATCCCGATCGTTGCCGACGAGCACGCACAGCTCGATAAGGGCACGGGCTGCGTTAAGATCACGCCCGCCCACGACCCGAACGACTTTGAGGTCGGACGCCGCCAAAAGCTGCCGATGGAGGTCGTGCTCACGGAAGACGCCAAGATCACTGACAACTATCCGAAATATGCAGGCATGGATCGCTACGAGGCAAGAAAAGCCATCGTTGAGGATCTCCGCGCCGGCGGATACCTTTGCGAGATCGAAGATCTCAAGCACGAGGTCGGCACTTGCTATCGCTGCGGAACAACGATCGAGCCCATGATCAGCCTTCAGTGGTTTGTCAAGATGGAACCGCTTGCAAAGCCCGCTATCGAGGCGGTGCGCGACGGTCGTATCAAATTCGTTCCCGAGCGCTTTGACAAAAACTATTTCCATTGGATGGAAAATACACAGGATTGGTGCATTTCGCGTCAGCTTTGGTGGGGTCACAGAATTCCCGCATTCTACTGCGACGACTGCGGCGAGACTGTGGTCACGGGGGGCGAAAACCC
>SVSW01000053.1 GCA_015064095.1 Oscillospiraceae bacterium
ATTATACGCATTCACAGAGATTATTATTCAAGATCCCACAGCCCTGAATATCCCCCAGTTTATTGCATTATTTTTAGGGTTGGCAGTTTTGGAGTGTATTGGATATATTCTCGTACATAAAAACTTTGGGATCAAGCTGTTGCAGTTGATCGGCAAAATTATTTTTTGGTTCTACGTTTATACCGCTTTATGCTTTTTGCTGCTTGCCATAATGAACATCAGAAATATGTTCATAAACACCGTGAATGTTTCATCCACGTCGTTGCTAACAATATATGGAGTATTGTTCAAATGATAATAACAAAAGGGTTTAGATACGCATCAAGAGAACCAATATATGCTTTTACAGGCGACAGATTCAAACCGCGATACCACTATTCTGAAATCTTGTTTGACGATAAACGCTTACCACAAAAGTACGTTTACCTTGACACTACCTGCTACCGTAACGGAGAACCATTGGAAGTTGTTGTTTACCCTACAGCACGTTACATAAAAACTATTAAAAGAGTCAAACGGTGACGCAAAAAGCTTCCGTGCGGCGAATTTCGCCGCACGGGGTTGGGGGTAAAGGTGATTTTGAGGTTGGTTTTTCTTCGGTGAATAAGTTTTAAGGAAAAGCTCAACGATAAGCTGCCTTACGCAAAGGATCTGAAGGACGGATACACCGTTCTCCGGCTTATGGAGAGGCAAAAAAGGAGTAAAGCACTACCCGTGTTGTGTTTTTGGCTCTTTTTGGGGATTTATGATAAGCAAAGGCGCGTCGGACTCAGCCGACGCGCCTTTGCTTATTTTTGATGGATGCGGAATTTTCGACGCAGAACCGTGCTGTTCAGTTTTTTTCAAATCCGATTAGCACTCCGCCCTTTTCGGCGTAGAAGCTACAAAGCCCGCGGAATTTGTGGATCTCAATTTCGACGTTGCCAAATTTCTTTTCGATCATAGCCTTCAGCTCAAGTGCGGCGGATTCGTTTTCGCAGTGGCCGATGCTGACTCTTCCGGAGCGGAAGCCCTCTGCCTGGAGGCTTTGAACGAGAGTTTCAAGAGAGCGGCGCTCACCTCTGCATTTATGCATCGGCTCAAGAGTACCCTCCTCGCTCGCCTTGCCGACGATGCAAAGACCGGCTATGCCGACGATTTTTGCAACTATCGGTGATACGCGGCCGTTATTGGCAAAGTTGCGCAGCGACTTGAGCATGAATATGAGACCGGTGCCTTCCATATATTCCTTAACACTTTCCGTGATCTCGTCGAACTGCATACCCTGCGAAATATAATCCTCTATCTTGCGTATGATAAGAGTCATTTCGGGGCCTGCGGAAAGTGAGTCAAAAACGGCTACCCTGCTACCCGTGTGTTCTTTTTCGTATATATTTTTTGCAACTGATGCGGAATTAAAGCTACCGGAAAGACCGCTTGTGATTGTTACGCAGTAGATCTCGTCGGCATCGCCGAAGGCCTCGAGCCAATCGGACGTGTTCGGGCAGGAGGATTTTGATCTTCCCTTGTAACCGTAAAGATAATCAACCATTTCCGCAACGTTAAGCGACGGGTCGTCCGTAAAGCTGCGCTCCGCGGTGCTGACCTTCATCGGTGCGGTGGCAAGCTCGGTGCGCTCAAGCGAGAAAAGATCGCAGGATGAGTCCGCTACTATCTTGATTTTTTTCATAGTCTTCTCCTTTGCAATGTTGAGATGTCAACAAGTATTATAGCACAAAAATGTTGAATTGTCAACAGTAATTCCCGAACGCGGTAAAAATCCGGTTGCATTCCTACGCTCTTTCAGGCATCTTTTGCGTTGCGAATTCTCTCAAAAATAGATTATTTACATATAAATTGAGAAAAATTCTATTTTTTTGTCTTTTCGCGTGTGATATAATATTTTCATAATTTACACAAGCACAAAGGAACATACTATGGGTTATCTTTTGATATTACTTTTTTCTCTTCTGAATCTCGGTGAGGGAATACTCGTTAAGGGTTATTCAAAAAAGCACGGAAGCGGCGGTATGATAATGAACGCGATCATCGCGCTCTTCTCATTCCTTTTCTTCCTTATCACCGACGAGGGCGGATTTACCGCGCCTTCGGAAATGATACCGCTGGCAATATTCAATTCGGTTCTATACGCGCTCGGTTTTTATCTCACCTACGTTGCGTACGGGCTTGGGTCGTTCGGACTTACAAGGCTTATTTCCTCATTTTCTCTGCTCTTCACGATCTTTTACGGTCTGTTCTTTCTGAACGAGACGGCAACGTGGCTTACCTACGTTGGAATTCTGATGATATTTGCCGCAATGGTGCTTATCAATTACAGGAAGGAGTCAGCGGGCGAAAAGAAGAGCTTTTCGGTCAAATGGCTCGTTTGCGTTTGCACCTCCACTCTGGCAAACGGCTTTATCGGAATATTCACAAGGTATCAGCAGATCAGATTTAACAATAGCTGCTCGAACGAGTTTTTGGTTATTTCGCTTGGCGGCGCGTTCGTATGGCTTGCGATAATCGGTATTATCACAGAACGCAAAAAGCTCGGATACATACTGAAGTACGGAACGCTTTACGGCGCGGCAAGCGGTCTTGTTAACGGTGCGAAAAATCTTACCACGATATTCATTTATCTTTATTTGCCGATCTCGATCGTTTCACCGATCAAAACGGGACTTGGCATCGTTCTGACCTTCCTTTCGTCATTTATCATTTACAAGGAAAGATACACGAGGCTTCAGCTTATCGGCGTGGCACTCGGTGCGACGGCGATCGTGCTGCTTGCTCTTTAATTACTACGAAACGGCGGTGATCCCGCCGTTTCTTTTTTATGAAATAATTTACGATTTTGTACCACGCATTTACTATTTTCTATCGACAAAAAGACGGCGTTATGGTATAATTTTAAAAAAGGCGCACGGTGCGCCGGCAATGCGAGGTTTATATGAAAAACGTTTATACACCAAACGATTATAAGGAGCTTGAATCCGATTCAAAAATGATTCAGGCGGCGGTTGACGAGGCGGCAAAGCACGGTGCAACGGTCGTTATTCCGAGGCTGAACGAGCGCACGGGCGAGTGCCTCTGGCTGCTCGACGAATCGATCAAGCTGAGGAGCGGAAGCGTTGTGACGCTCGACAACTGCCACGTAAGGCTTGCTGACGGAACCTATATCAGCTTTTTTGAAAACTCGGTGGCCGACGATTTCGGAGTATGGTGGAAGAAGAAGGACAGGCAGTATGACATTAAGCTTTGCGGAATTGGAAACGCGGTACTTGACGGCGGAAACCACAACGGACTTTTTGAGTCCGACTTCAATCTCTACGATGATCAGGGCAACTATCTCGGAAAGAGAAATTATCTCGGCTTCAAGGGAGCATCGATCAACCGCGGTGTGAAGTTCCGCAACGTTGAGCGCTTTTCCGTCAGCGGCATACACTTCATCAATCAGCGATACTGGGCAATGAGCTTTGAGTTCTGCTCCTTCGGGCATATCTCGGATATCACCTTTGAGGCGTTTGCGAACGTGCCGAATCAGGACGGAATCGACATAAGAGTCGGCTGTAACAATATACTTATCGAGAACATTTCCGGCTACACGGGTGACGATATGATCGCCATTACGAACTTCGGAGTGAACGAGGATTACGATATGGATCCTGACATTCACGACGTTATCGTAAAGAATATTCGCTCCTACGAATCAAGCAGCTGCGATATGATCCGCATACTGAACAGAGGCGGCTTTAAGATCTACAATATTGAGATCTCAAACGTTATCGACCTTACTCCCGTGGGAGGAGAAAAGAGGCCGCTTGCGGCAGTGCGCATTGGCGACCTCAACAATTATCCTGCCCGTCTGAACGAGCCGGGCGAAACGCGCAACATTACCGTGCGCGACGTTATTACCCGCGCAAGATTCGGCGTGTATATCGCAAACTCGATCACCGACTCGGTTATCGACAACGTGATGCTCGTTGGAGATGCGGGAATAGGAATGTATTTCAACGGCTGTAAGATCAGAAATCTCTTCGTGGAAAGGCTTGCTTATTCCTCCACCGCCGAGGCGTCCGCAAGCGACGTCGGATACAAGCATCT
>SVSW01000054.1 GCA_015064095.1 Oscillospiraceae bacterium
GCGGAACGTATCTCGATATCGATATGGACGGCGCCAATATCGAGTGCGCGGATCCGCAAGGACGCGGCGCGATCCTTAGATATAGCGCTTCCGCAACCGACACAACGGATATTAAGGACTCCACGTTCACGGGCGGTCTCTCTGTCGGCGGTACGCTTACGATCGATAACAGCTCGATCTCGGCGGGTACTGCGATCAGCTTCTCGGGCAAAGCTCTTACGGTAACGGGCGAAAGCACGATCGTCGGTAATGTAAGCCTGGGCGGCACAGCAAAGCTCAGCATAACCGGTGCTAATATTAATGGCATAGTTACCCTGAGCAATACGAATTCCGATGAAATGATCATCAAGGATTCGAGAATTTGGCTGCAAAGCGACACCTTAGATGCGAACGTAATAAACTGCTATAACACGAACGCTGTTCTTACCATCGATAACTGCCAGATCATCTCGGATACACCGGCAGACGTTCCGATCGTATTTAAGGGAGCGATCCTCACGATAAAGGGCGGCTCTCTGCTCGAATCCGTGGGCAGCAGAAACGGTACCGGACTTCGTATAAACGGCACCGCGTCCGTTGTAAATATAACCGACGGTATCGTGAGATCCGGAGTAGACGGCGTTATCTCCGTTCCCGCGGGCTGCACGCTCAATATTTCGGGCGCAAGCACGGTCATTGAAAGCACCTCGGCAAAAGACGCATTAACCGTAAACGGCAGCGTCAATATCACCGGTGGAACGGTCAACGGCGTAGTCCATTTGCTCTCTGCTTCCACGATGAGCATGGAAAACGCCACGGTAAACGGAAGACTGAATCTTGGCACCTCGACTGCCGAAACCATTTTGATCAAAGACACAACGATAACGTATAACAGCTCTGCAAACAATATGATCGAAGCAGGAAGCGCGACTGTCGTTATCGACGGCGGCACGCTGACCTCAAGAGGCGCGGGCTCACACGTTATCAAGACATCGGGTAATCTTACCGTTCAGGGTGATGCACATCTTGAAGCAACCAATGCCGGTCACGCGATCGTGGTTAACGGAGCAAACGTTACGGTCGGGGGCACTGCAAGCCTTGTTTCGAGCGGCGACGTTATAGTCATCGCGGGAACTTCCGCTGACGGCAACGTTGATCTTCTTGCGGGAACCGAGGCGAGAACAACGAGTGAAGCCTACAATCACGTTATTTTGATCTGCAGCGGTGCTGTAAGAAACATCGTAAATGTCAACGGCGCAAGCCTTACGGGTCTGATCGCAGACGATTCCGGCTCGACGGGTGAGGACAAGAACATTATAAATCTGAATTCGGGAATCCTGAACACCGCAATGTCGGCGGGACTTGTCTTCGCTCACTCCGAAACGGTACATGACGATTTCGTTATAAACACAAGCTCGTCTGATCCGTATTTCATCGTGACCATACCGGCGACGATAGCTCTGACCGGAACGGACGACAGCTTCAACATTTCCGCTAAGCTTTGGTCGCTTGTGGATAAATTCCTTGTCATTTCGGTTGAAAGCGGAAACGGATTCAAGCTTATTCACAACGATGATCCTCTGAACGCACCCAAGATCTCGTATGAGATTCTGGACATCAACGGCGATGCAGTTCCTGTTTTCGGAGGAGATCTTGTAAGCTTTACCGGAAACGGAGTTAAGCGCAGTCAGAATATAGACGTAAATATTACGACTGACACGACCTCTATCGGATATTCCGGTGAATGGTCCGATACTCTTACATTCAATCTAAACATCAGTGGTTCTTCCACGGTAGAGTGGTACGGAGACTCAAGTGATCCCTCAAACGGCTTCACCGATCCGTTCTAAACCACAAAATTTTCCCTGCCGAATTTTCGGCAGGGAATTTTTTTGAAAAAATTTGAAAAAACTATTGACAAATTTGGGCGTTGAGGTTATTATATTAACATAGTTAGCATATGCTAACTCGAAAGGAGATACTGGTGAAGACATTAAAAGACATAAAGGTCGGCTATATGGCGACGGTCAAAAAAGTCAACGGCGAGGGCGCGGTGCGCCGCAGGATCATGGATATGGGGATAACGAAGGGCGTGGTCGTATACGTTCGCAAGCTTGCGCCGCTTGGCGACCCCGTTGAGCTGACCGTGCGCGGCTACGAGCTGTCGCTGCGCCGTGCCGATGCCGAGATGATAGAGGTGGAAGAGTGAAGGAGATAAGAATAGCCCTTGCGGGAAACCCCAACTCCGGAAAGACCACGATGTTCAATTTGCTCACCGGCTCAAATCAGTACGTCGGCAACTGGCCGGGCGTTACGGTTGAGAAAAAGGAGGGCAAGCTGCGCGGACGCGACGGCGTCACGGTCACGGATCTGCCGGGCATATATTCGCTCTCGCCGTATACGCCGGAGGAGATCGTTGCACGCAACTATCTTGTCGGCGAGCGCCCCGATGCCATAATAAACATAGTCGACGGCACGAATCTCGAACGGAATCTTTATCTGACGACACAGCTTTGTGAGCTTGGAATTCCCGTCGTGATCGCGATAAATATGATGGATCTTGTGCGTCGCAGAAACGAAAAAATAGATATAGAAAAGCTTGGCGATCGGCTCGGTGTGAGGATCGTTGAGATCTCCGCACTCAGAGGCGAGGGGATCGCCGAGGCGGCAGATGCGGCGATCGAGGCAGCAAAAGAGAAAAAAGCGCCGCCGAGATATCATTTTTCGGGTCGGGTTGAGCACGCGCTCGCGCATATCGAGGAGGCGGCGATACACGGCATGGCGGAGGAGCGCCAGAGATTTTATTCTATAAAAATTTTCGAGCGCGATAAAAACGCGCTTGACGAGCTCGGCATCGACGTATCAAAGCTTGAGCATATAGAAACGGATATCGAAAAGGTCGAGCGAGCGCTCGATGACGATGCCGAGTCCATTATAATAAATGAAAGATATATATTCGTTGAGGAGGTCATAAGGTCCTGTTACAGAAGGAAAAAGGCGGACCATATGACACCTTCCGATAAGATCGACCGCGTGGTGACCAACAGATTTTTGGCGCTTCCTATTTTTGCCGTCATTATGTGGCTCGTTTACACGCTTTCGATCGGCACGGTCGGTGAATTCACGGTCGGATTTATGAACGACGGGCTTTTCGGATCGTTTGCCGAGAATTATTCGGGCACTTTTATGGAAAGCTTCAAGAGCATTCCCGAGCTGCTTGATACGGTGCTGCTTGACAGCGCGGGCGACCCCGTTGTATATCCGTGGCTCTATTCTTTGATACAGGACGGTATCGTCGGCGGTGTCGGCGCGGTTCTCGGATTTGTGCCGCAGATGTTGATACTCTTTTTGCTTCTCTCGCTGCTTGAAGACTGCGGATATATGTCGCGCGTGGCGTTCATCATGGATAGACTTTTCCGCAAATTCGGGCTTTCGGGCAAATCGTTCATACCGATGCTCGTCGCGTCCGGTTGCGGCGTTCCGGGAGTTATGGCTTCGCGCACGATAGAGTCGGAACGCGACCGCAGAATGACTATAATGACGACCTGCTTTATCCCGTGCGGCGCTAAAATGCCGATCGTCGCACTGATCGCAGGCGCGATGTTTCGGGACAGCGCCTTCGGCGGTGCGTGGGTAGCAACGCTTTCGTATTTTGCTGGCGTTGCCGCGGTCGTTGTGTCGGGTCTTATACTGAAAAAGACCAAGCCGTTCGTCGGTGATACCGCACCGTTCGTCATGGAGCTGCCGGCGTATCACGCGCCGCGTCCCTCGAACGTTTTGCGCACGACGGGTGACCGCGGACTTGATTTTATCAAGCGCGCGGGAACGGTCATTTTCGCTGCAAGTATTATCATCTGGACGCTCAACAGCCTCTCCTTTGAGGGCGGCTTCCATTACATAACCGAGGCAGCGGGCGGAGCTTCGATACTTGAAAGCATAGGCGGCGTGATCGCTTGGATATTCGCGCCTCTCGGGTTCGCAAAGTGGCAGGCGGCGGTTGCAACCGTGCTTGGGCTTGTTGCCAAGGAAGAAGTCGTCGGCGTGTTCGGCGCACTCGGGCTCGGCTCGGCAGAGGCGGCGATCTCGTCCGTT